>JAJRZO010000513.1 GCA_024275215.1 Candidatus Zixiibacteriota bacterium
AGGATATTTTCAAGCAGAGAGAGCAGAAGGGTATCCTGTTCGCATCGGGACTTGTCGCAGGCGACGCGCTGGTTGGGGTGCTGATTGCGTTCGCGTTCGCAGGCGCAGCCAAATTTGCTTTGCTGGATAAGTACAAACAATTCTCCGAGCATTACGAAGGAGTATCTCTCTTCGGTGATACAACCGGAGCAATCCTCTCACTCGCAGCATTCGCAATTTTGATGCTGATATTCTGGACATTTACGAGAGTGAATAAGGAGAGGGGATAGTTGAGCAGGTCGAAACCTCTGTGGTTTCGACATTCGTGTGGAGCACGACAAGTTTTTGTTGCTCACGTCCACTTGGGACGTGAGTCGGGAACAACTGTCAGGTGCGTAGGGCACCTGACCTACAAGAGGATTCGCAGGAGTACAACTCCTGCGAAAATTGTAAATTCTGTAATTCCGGGCGAACCGGTAAACAATCAGGAAAGGGAAAGCTCCATGAGTCCTGCAGGCGATGGTAACACAATTAAAGTCCATTACACAGGCAAACTCGAGGATGGCACAGTATTCGACAGCTCCGAGGGGCGCGATCCGCTGGAAGTCACGCTGGGTACCAATGCTGTCATTCCCGGTTTTGAAAAGGGGCTGATCGGTATGGAAGTCGGCGATAAAAAGACAATCACCATTCCGTCCGAAGAAGCCTACGGTCCTCACCATGACAACCTGATCATGGAAGTCAACAAGTCCGATTTCCCCGAGGATATCACACCTGAGATCGGTCTGCAATTACAGATGCAAAGACCGGATGGCCAGACTATGCCCGTGATGATCACCGCGGTCGATGAAAAAGTGATTACTCTCGACGCCAATCATCCATTGGCAGGCAAGACCCTGATTTTCGATGTGGAAATGATGGAGGTAGCATAAGATAAAGTAAAAGCAGGTCGAAAGTACAAAACTTTCGACCTGCGGGACTGCATCCATAATTTCGGGGGAACTTCAAAAGCCATGAGTTCTGCCCGCATACGGGGCGTGGTTTCGACAACATGACTGGATGCCCGATCAAGTCCGGCATGACAGGCAATGTGTATTTGTTATTGTCATTACAACCCTATACCAAACACCAGATAGAATATCGGATCGAATGTCACATCTGTTTCTTTGTTGCCACCATACGGCTGGAAAAGAAATCCTGTCTCCGTGAAAAGATCGACCTGCTTCGATAAAATGTATCTCAATTCACAGCTCGCACCCAACGACAAACCTTTCCATGTCGTGAAATCATTCTCACCGTTGTACTGTCGATGACCGATATTGAACCTGGGTTTGAGTGTGAATCGATCTGACAACATGAATCGTGGTTTTATCGAACCGCCAATCTCCCAGATCGACGTGCCTGATTTCTTAATCGTGTTTCCAAATAACTCGATTTCCTCATCCCGATTCAATGTGGTATAATTGAAGTAGGCTCCAAATGACAATCGAGGAACGACATAGGCATCAGCATATGTGCGGATGAGAAAATTACTGTTCTGTTTTACGTTATCGCCATATAACGAGATGTAGACATAATAGTTGATCACAATGTCTGAATCAAGAGCATTAGCCGGATCAAAAGGGGTGTACCTTTTAACTTCTGAGTCCCATGCTGCCGGACTAATCTTGTTGACTTTCTCGGAACCATACTCTAACACTATGGTTTAGTCAAACAAGATATCGAAGGTGATGATTGAATGCTGTGCGATAATGTTTTAGTAGCATTCTCGTGCGATCAGGAGGTTAATAGATAAATGTCTGAAAAAACCATAACTATCGGGGTACCGAAGGAGACATTCCCCCATGAACAGCGAGTCGCTGTGGTGGCGGATATTCTTCCGCAGTTTACGCGCTCCGGCATGAAAGTTGTGATCGAATCCGGCGCTGGCGAAGGCGCGGGTATTCTCGATGCGCAGTTCCGAGACAAAGGCGCGGTGATCCAGTCGGCGCGCTCGGAAGTTTTCGAAAGTGCGGATGTCATATTGCAGGTTCGAGGACTCGGCGCCAACCCGAAGAATGGTCGCGATGATCTCGAATTGTTCCGCAAGGGACAGACCCTGATTTCATTTTTCGAGCCGCTCTCGGCGGGAATGGAAGTTCGGGCGATTGCTGAGAAGGGCGTAAATTTGTTTGCGATTGAGATGATGCCGAGAATTACACGTGCCCAAAGTATGGACGCGCTCTCATCGATGGCAACCATTGCAGGATACAAGGCTGTCCTGCTTGCCGCAGTGCAGCTTCCGAAAATGTTCCCGATGATGATGACCGCTGCCGGTACTATCGCTCCGGCGCGCGTATTTGTCCTCGGCGCAGGCGTCGCGGGACTTCAGGCAATCGCATCATCGAAGAGACTCGGAGCTATTGTCAAGGCATACGATGTCCGTCCTGCCGTGAAAGAACAGGTTGAAAGCCTCGGCGCAGAATTCGTGGAAATCGAACTCGAAACCGAAGACGCCGAAGACAAAGGCGGATATGCCAAAGAAATGTCCGAAGAGTTCCTCAACAAACAACGCGAGATGATGATGAAGATCGTTGGAGAAAGCGATGTTGTGATTACGACTGCTGCCGTACCGGGAAGAAAAGCGCCTGTACTTGTCACCGAACCAATGGTTGAAGAAATGAGACCCGGCTCGGTGATTGTCGATCTTGCAGCCGAGCGCGGAGGCAACTGCGAACTCACTCAGGAAGGCGAAAACGTCGTTAAGCATGGGGTCACAATCATGGGACCGATAAATATCCCTTCGACAGTGCCATACCATGCAAGTCAGATGTATTCCAAGAATCTGCTGACATTCCTGCAGCATCTGATCAAGGATGGAGAGCTGCAATTCGATATGGAAGATGAAATCACGCGAGAATCTCTGCTTACCCGTGACGGCGAGGTGATCCATCCCCGTATCAGGGAGATACTCGGTCTTGAAACAACGGAAAGGAGCAACTGATGGATTCACTGGTTATGCTCTTGACTGTATTCGTGCTGGCGATATTTGTCGGTTTCGAAGTCATAACGAAAGTTCCTCCGACACTTCATACGCCGCTTATGTCAGGCTCCAATGCCATCTCCGGTATTACTATCATCGGCGCACTGGTGCTGGCGGGAGCTATCGGTAACAGCCACCTGACGCAAATCATGGCATGCGTTGCCGTAGTGTTTGCGACGATCAATGTCGTCGGTGGATTTCTTGTCACCGACAGAATGCTCAAGATGTTCAAGAAGAAGGACTGAAAATGCTTAGCCCAAATATTGTAAACATATCATATCTGTTTGCCGCAGTCCTTTTCATCATTGGCTTGAAAGGACTCGCGCATCCCCGCACAGCGGTAAACGGCAACAGGCTCGCCGCACTCGGAATGATCGTAGCGATTGTAGTGACATTACTCTCCGGCAAATTCGAATGGCAGTATATAATCATCGGCGTGGTGATCGGCACCGTCATCGGCACAATTACGGCTTTGAAAGTCAAGATGACTGCGATGCCGGAAATGGTCGGCTTGTTCAACGGCTTCGGAGGTGCGGCATCGGTACTGGTTGCGGGTTCCGCACTCGTGGCTGCGATGCAGCATATAGCGACCGGTGAAGCGTCATCACAGATGAAAATCGCGACTGTCGCCTCCGGAATCATCGGCTCTGTGACATTTTTCGGAAGCTATGTCGCTTTTGGAAAGCTCGCGGAATTTCTTGCTGTCAGATGGAAACTCTATACATGGCAAAAAATCATCAAGTATGGATTCTCGTTACTTGTCATCGCCGGCGCCGCATGGTTTGGGGTAGCTTCGATTGAAACTTCCGGCCTGCCGCTTTCAATCGGCCTGATTGCTTCCGGACTGTTGATCGGTCTGCTCCTGATGAGCAGGAAAGATCGTTTTCCGGGAATGGATATTGTCAAGGTATTGTCGGGTCTTGTAGCGGTCGCGCTGGGTGTTCTTGTTGTAATGAATCCCGAAAATACTATGCTTTTCTGGGTGATGGTTGGTGCTGCTGGTGTATTGGGAGTTATACTCACACTGTCAATCGGCGGCGCAGATATGCCTGTTGTGATTGCGCTGTTGAACTCATACTCCGGCCTTGCTGCTGCAGCGACAGGCTTTGTGATCAATAACAATGTTCTGATAATTGCCGGATCATTAGTTGGTGCATCGGGTGTGATACTGACCAAGATCATGTGCAAGGCAATGAATCGCTCGCTTACGAATGTGCTGTTTGGCACTATGGGTCCGACAAGCGATACGCCGGACGCTGATGATGTCTACGCGGGTAAGGTCAAGGCGACATCCGCTGAAGAAATCGCGATGCTATTTGATGGTGTGCGACGTGTCGCAATCGTTCCCGGATATGGCATGGCTGTCGCGCAGGCACAGCATGCTGTCCGCGATCTTGCGACACAGCTTGAGCAAAGAGGCATTCAGGTCGATTACGCGATCCATCCGGTTGCAGGACGTATGCCGGGTCACATGAATGTGTTGCTCGCCGAGGCGAATGTCGAATACGACAAGCTCAAGGAGATGGACGAGATAAATCCCACGATGGAGCAGGTCGATATTGCGATTGTCATCGGCGCGAACGATGTTGTCAATCCCGTAGCGCGCACCGATCCGAATTCGCCGATTGCAGGCATGCCGATAATCGATGTCGACAAGGCGCGCACTGTTATCGTAATTAAGCGGAGTCTCAGTCCCGGGTTCGCGGGTATCCCGAATCCGCTGTTTGCGAATGACAATACACTGATGTTTTTTAATGACGGCAAGAAAGCGATTCTCGATATTATTTCAGCGATCAAAGAATCGTAGGTGGAGCATATGCCCGAGTTCAGGAAAGAGAAAGATTCGCTGGGCGAGATCAAAGTTCCGGCGGAAGCATACTATGGCGCGCAGACTCAGCGCGCTGTTGATAACTTCCATGTCAGCAGGCATACTGCGCATCCCGGATTTATATGGGCTGGCGCGGTGATCAAACGAGCTGCCGCTAAGGTCAACGCTGATCTTGGATTGCTGCCGAAAGATCATGCCGATGCTATTCAGCAGGCCGCCGCTGAAATCATGGATGGCGGGCTGGCGGATCAGTTTGTGGTCGATGTCTATCAGGCGGGCGCGGGCACAAGCCATAACATGAATCTCAACGAGGTGATCGCGAATCGCGCGCTGGAGATTCTCGGCAAACCGCGGGGCGACTACGACACTATCCATCCGAACGATCATGTCAACATGTCGCAGTCGACCAACGATGTTATCCCGACATCGCTGCGGATTTTTGCTCTAAAAGAGAGTGTCGCGTTGCTCGATATTCTTGATGATGTCGAGAAGGGTTTTCGCGCGAAATCCGAAGAATTCGATCATATCCTGAAATCGGCAAGGACACATCTTCAGGATGCTGTCCCGATTCGGCTCGGTCAGGAGTTTGGCGCGTATGCTGAGGCGATAAAGCGTGGTTGCGAGAAGATTGCGCAGATACGTGAACCGTTGAATGAAATCGGTCTCGGTGGCAGCGCGGCGGGAACCGGGCTAAATGTTCATCCCAAATATCGTCAGCGTGTCGCAGATACGCTTGCTGAGATAACAGGATTTCCGATTAAACCTGCGAATGATTATTTCTGGGCGATGCAGTCGCTTGCGCCGTTTGTCGATTTCAGCGCGGCATTGAGAAACCTCGCGATTGAGCTGTCGCGAATCATGAATGATTTGCGACTGCTGTCGTCCGGTCCGACTACCGGATTGTCGGAGATTGCTCTTCCGCCTGTGCAGCCGGGATCATCGATCATGCCGGGCAAAGTCAATCCTGTGATGGCTGAGATGATGAATATGGTCTGCTTCAGTCTGATCGGATTTCACGAATCTATCGCGTGGGCGGCGGCGGCAGGGCAACTCGAACTGAATGTAATGATGCCGCTGGTCGGCTATGCGATGGGCGAACAGATTACAATCATGACCGGCGGGCTGAGAGCTTTTCTTGAGAAATGTCTTCGTGACATCAAACCAAACGAGGACTCATGTCGTACATATTTAGAGAAGAGTCTCGGACTGGTGACTGCATTGAATCCGATTATCGGATATGCTTCTGCGGCGGAAGTCGCGAAGGAAGCTCAGGCAAGCGGCAGATCGATCAAGGAGATCATTCTTGAGAAAGGTTATCTGAACGAGGATCAGATAACTGAGATTTTAGATCCCGGACCATTGACCGAACCGGGCATCCCGAAGAAGTAAGATTTCTTTCTTCCTCCCTTTTCTGTTGGTTGGTCCTCGTCGTAACGGCGGGGACCTTTTGTTTGTCATGTCATTTAGTTGTTGCCGTGTCATTTCGATATTTGTAATGTCATACCATTGTTTTTAATGTCATTCCGGCGAAGGCCGGAATCTATTGACTACATTATTGTTAAATAGACTCCCGCCTGCGCGGGAGTGACGGAGGCGACTTGTTTGAGTGCTCGCAGGGGCTGTGCCCTTGCAGGTACTGTGTTGCAACTCAGGTGGGGGTAAATTTGCTTTGTTGATTTAGAAACCCACCCGAAGGATGGGGCACTCGCACCCGAAGGGTGGGCACCCACAGGATACTCCAATTACACATTTGTATGGACATTACCCTTGCCGGCAGATCACAACCAACAGCAACATGGACTGTAACGCATGTTATGATACAAAGTGTAAACTATAAGTTAACACCTTACACGCAGGGTTTCTAACCTGCTCAGCTTGTTAAAAAAATCAGTAAGCAAGAAAGTTATTACCGACTTACAACTCTGCCCCAATCACCTGCGCAGCATCATCCAGGAGTTCTTCGGTATGTTCGGTACTGATAAACATGACTTCGTAGCCCGACGGCGGGAGATACACGCCTTCATTGAGGACTGCGCGATGGATTGAATTGTATTTGTCGATGCCGGACTTCCTGATCTGGCTCGCTCTTCTCGGTCTCTCTTCCTGGAATGACAGCCATACAATTGAACCAACACGTACGACATCAGCATCATAATCAGCAAATTCCTCAATCAGTCTTCTTTCGAAAAACGCACCGAGCTTTTCAAGATGTGAGTATGAGTTTTCACGTTCTATGACATCCAGTGTCGCAAGTCCCGCCGCCATCGTGACAGGATTGCCGGATAATGTTCCAGCCTGATAGACAGGGCCATTCGGCGCGAGAATATCCATTATTTCGTGTCTTCCACCGAACGCGCCGACAGGCATCCCGCCTCCGATAACTTTGCCGAATGTCATGAGATCCGGCTCGATTTCGTACATCTCAGCCGCACCACCCCAGCCAACACGAAAACCTGTGATGACCTCATCGAAAATCAACAGCGATTCATATTTTTTTGTGATATTCCGCAGGAACGTAAGATACTCAGGTCGCTGGATCAACAAGCCGTTATTAGCCGGTATCGGTTCGATAATAACCGCCGCTATATCATAGCCATGCTCGTCAAACAACTGTTGCACAGCATTCTCATCATCAAGTTCGGCAACCAATGTATTCCGAGCGAAATCCTCCGGCACCCCTGCGGATGACGGCGTTCCGAATGTCGCGAGTCCCGATCCGGCATTGACAAGCAAATAGTCGGCATGGCCATGATAGCAGCCATCGAATTTAATGATCTTATCCCGACCCGTGTATCCGCGAGCAACACGAATCGCGGACATGACAGCCTCAGTTCCCGATGAGACAAACCTCACTTTCTCGACAGGCTTGACCTTCTCGACAATTCTCTCGGCAAGTTCCACTTCAGCACTGGATCCGGTGCCGAATGTTATTCCGGATGTGCTGCTCCGGGCAAGTGATAATAAGATTTCGGGAGGACATTGCCCTAGAATCAGCGGCCCCCACGCTCCGCACAAATCAACATAAGTATTATCATCCACATCAACAATAATAGGTCCGGCGCCATAATCCATGAATACCGGATCACCACCCACAGCTTTGAAAGCCCTGACCGGCGAGCTGACTCCGCCAGGGATTACTTTAACTGCCCGTTCATAAAGCTCTTTCGATTTCCTGTAATCAGCCATCTAACCACCCATGTTTGAGAATATCACGAAGATGATATGTCAGAATAACATCCGCACCGGCGCGAGTGATCGCTGTCAGATTCTCAAGCACAAGCTGTTTCTCTTCGGCATACCCGCGTTCTGCCATCATCTTCACTATTGTGAATTCGCCGGAGACATTGTACGCCGCGACCGGCACTGCAAACTGCGACTGCACATCAGCGATGACATCGAGATACGCAAGCGCAGGTTTTATCATGACGATATCCGTTCCCTCCTCAATATCAAGCGCGACTTCCTTTATCGCTTCCCGACGATTGCGGAAATCCATCTGGTATGTCTTGCGATCACCGTGAGCTGGAGCTGAATCGGCAGCATCCCTGAATGGGCCATAATACGCCGACGCATACTTGGCCGAGTACGCCATAATAAGCGTATCCTCGAAGCCTGCATCATCAAGCGCATCCCGTATCGCACCGACACGACCATCCATCATGTCTGATGGCGCGACACAATCACACCCGACTTTGGCGAGACCTGTCGCCATTTCCGCTAGGATCGGCAGCGACGAATCGTTATCGATCTTGTCATCGGTAATAACACCGCAATGCCCCGAATCGGTATATGCACAAAGGCAGACATCGGCAGCAATGAAAATATCCTCGCCGAACTTGTCACGCAGCATTTTGATTGCCACATTGACAACTGCGTCATCACCGAGTGCAGATGATGCTTTGGCATCTTTCCTGTCGGGCACGCCGAACAGCATGATTCGCTTTATGCCGAGCTTCATGTCATCGGCAAGCGACCTGGCGAGAGAATCCGGCGACTCCCGAAATATCCCCGGCATGCTCGGAATCTCGCCTTTGATTCCTTTACCCTCACAGACAAAGTATGGCTGGATCATTCCAGCCGGTTTCAATGTAGTCTCTGCGACCATATCACGCAAAAGCCGACTCACTCGTAACCTGCGCGGACGATATATCATATCTGACATAATCTTCTCCCAGTATCAATTCTCAGTCAATTGACTGTAAACATCTTCGATCACATTCTCAATACTATTCCCTGTCGCGTTCGCGCGCCTTATCTCTAACCAGTTTTCCGGTGATCCGATTCCGATGACAGCATCAAGCCTGAATCCATTATCCAGCATGCGAGCAGTCGCACCGAGCGGTAATTGACACCCGCCATCGAATCTGGCAAGCAACCCTCTTTCGAGACCGACCTGCAATCGCGTGTCAGAATCATTCAACATTGAAACTATTTTCTGTACCCTGCTGTCATCAGATCTGGTCTCGATAGCGAGAGCACCCTGAGCAGGCGCAGGAATGAAATAATCGACATCGAGAATCTTCCGCTCGAAATTCGAAATATCAATCTCAAGTCGCTTTATTCCTGCATAAGCAATGATAATTGCATCATACTCGCCATCGGCAAGCTTTCTGATTCGTGTCGGGACATTGCCACGAAGGTTGCGGACAACCAGTCCCGGCATCAAAGCCGCTATCTGGCATTGTCTCCTGACTGATGATGTTCCAATTGAACAATCAATACGCACGCCGAGCGGCTGCTCTGAATCAAAGCTGCCGGATCTGATCAGCACAATTTCCCTTGGATCCTCGCGAGCACAAACTGCAGCAATTCCAAGCCCTGACGGAAGGGTTGTGGGAAGATCCTTCATTGAGTGCACAGCCAGATCAATATCTCCTGCGAGCAGAGCTTCTTCGATCTCTTTCGTGAAAAAGCCCTTGCCCTCCATGTTGGAAAATGCAACATCGCTAACCCTGTCACCTGTGGTCTTAATCACCCTGATTTCAGATTCAATGCCGGAACTATTCGCGAGGAGTCGCTGGATCATCCTGGACTGAGTCAGTGCAAGCTGCGATCCTCGTGAACCTATAATCAGTTTATTCATATCTTTTAGTCTCAATTGTCATCGAGACATAATAAGCGGATTATACAGGTCAGGCAAGTATATGTGGCATTTGCAGGTGGAATCCAAAATGGGGCGGACGAATAGTGATTCTCCCCAAGGCTCTCTCCTTGAGTAGATTGTGTCTCTCATTCCGCTCCGCAGAATTCGGAATACGACACTGTTGTTAAACTACGGATGATTCCTAAAACCTACCTGCCGAATTGTTTGCGGCATCTTTCTCGCTGTAAAAGTCACGGATGATACGCCAGGCATCCTCGGCAGTATCGGCGTAACTGAACAACTAGGCATCCTCAGGATCGATAGTCCCCTCCGACACCATAAACTCGAAATCGATCATCTTGCGCCAATAGTCTTCACCAAACAGGATGATCGGAAGCGGTTCGATCTTCTTCGTCTGAACAAGAGTCAATCCTTCGAACAGTTCATCAAGTGTGCCGAATCCTCCCGGAAACGCAACAAGCGCTTTTGCGCGCAGCATGAAGTGCATCTTACGAATGGCGAAGTACCTGAACTGGAAACAGAGATCGCGAGTGATATACTTATTCGGCCGTTGCTCAAACGGGAGAGTTATATTCAGTCCTATGCTGACAGCACGGGATTCGTACGCACCACGGTTTGCGGCTTCCATTATTCCGGGACCGCCGCCGGTCACTATTACAAACTCACGCTGAACCGGTCGCTGTGATTGTCGTGACACAATCGACGCAAATTCTCTCGCTTCGTCATAGAAATCGGACTTGGAAAGAATACTCCGGGCGATTTTTAGTTGTTTCTTTATCTTGTCGTTCTTCGGATTGGCTTTCAGCTTCTTCTCAAGCCTCGCGACTTTGGCAGCCGCTTTTCTTTTCTCGACAATTCTTGTGCCGCCGAAAACAACAATCGTCGACTGGATATTGTGTTCCGAAAGTATCAGTTCAGGCTTGAGCAATTCGAGCTGCAAACGTACAGGTCTCAGTTCATCGCGTTCAAGGAGAACGGTGTCTTTATGCGCTACAATGTACGAGGGGCAATTATCCCACCATTTCCGATTGTTATTTCTTTCGGTCATCGAGTCTCCATTCACAGAGTCTAATCCAAACTGAATGCTATATATAATCCCCTGCAATCCGATCCGCAAGCAAGTTGTGATGCCAGGCGAACAGCCATACTTGTATAAACCAAGTATTGGTTGACACTCTGGAAAGGTCAGTCTTAATTATCGGCATCATGGAATTCAACTTCAATCAGCTTACGACATCATCTCGCATAGAAATCTCACGGTCTGCACTCATTCACAACATCAGGACGATTCGATCCGGGATGGGGGCTGATGTCGGTATCGCGGCAGTAGTCAAGGCATTCGCCTATGGACATGGGTACAGCCAGGTCACCGACATCCTGAAAGATCAGGAGATCAAATTCTTTGCAGTGCATTCAATCGATGAAGCGGAAACACTGACCCGCAAATATCCCGACCTTCCGATATTGATTCTCGGCTATGTCCCGAAGAACATGCTCGAATATGCCATCTCGAAACATTGGAGACTCTCGCTCTATAACATCGAAACAATCGGCGTATTGTCCAAATTCGCAGCGAAAACCGGCAATGACGCCTATGTCCATCTCAAACTGGAGACCGGCACGAATCGACAGGGAATCAGCAGGAAACTCCTTCCTGAGTTCATCGAGGAACTGAAACGGCACCCAAAAGTAATATCTGAAGGCGTGGCGATGCACTTCGCGAATATCGAGGACACAACCGATCACAGCTTTGCACAGCATCAACTCAAACAATACAGGATAATGCTCGAACAGATTGAAAGCGCCGGTATTGCAATCGAGATTCGACACACTGCATCATCTGCGGCGTCACTATTGTTCGACAAAACCCATTTCGATATGGTCAGGCTGGGAGTCTCCATGTATGGACTCTGGCCATCCAAAGAGACTTATCTTTCCTATGTGATGGCTCATGGGAAAGATTCTCTCCTGAAACCGGTGTTGTCGTGGAAATCAATCGTGGCGCAGATCAAGGATGTTCCCGCGGGCGAGTATATCGGTTATGGGTGCACATACAGAACAACCGCCGATTCGCGGATTGCAGTAATACCTGCAGGCTACTATGACGGATACGACAGAAAGCTTTCGAATATCGGGTATGTGTTGATTCGCGGGAAACGCGCGCCGGTGCGTGGACGAATTTGTATGGACATATTTATGGCGGATGTCACACATATTCCCGATGTCCATCTCGAAGATGAGGTTGTCCTGATTGGTAAACAGGGCAACGAACAACTAACTGCAGAACAGCTCGCAGAGTGGGCTGACACAATAAACTATGAGATAGTTTCGAGAATCAACCCGTTACTCCCGAGAATAATAGTCGAATAGGAGGACAAATGCCGTTCACCGAGACCAATAGTATCAAGACATTTTACAATATCGAAGGCAAGGGTGATCCTGTGGTTTTTATTCACGGGCTTGGTCTGGATCGCGGAATATGGGATGATCAGGTTGCGGCAATCTCTGATTCCTATAAGACTCTCGTTTATGATCTTCGCGGGCACGGTGAATCAGACGCCCCTGAAACGGGATATTCATACAAACATTACTCCGATGATCTCGGCGCTTTAATCAGCGAATGCGTCTCGCTTCCTGTTCATCTTGTCGGGCTTTCAATGGGAGGCGCTATTGCATTCAAATATGCGCGAGAGCATCCGGAGGATGCCAGATCGCTGACGCTGGTTGGTACACATATCTGTGGATATACAGCGTTTGAGAACTGGCCAAATCTATACAAAGTATCCCGATCCGAAGGCGTTGATGCAGCGCGAAAGATGTGGAAAGACTTTCGATTGTTCGCGTCTGTGAAATCAAACAAGAACAGATGGAGAAAGCTGGGTAACATTGTTGATCGGTTCTCATGCGCGCCGTGGCTCGATCCGAATCCGCGCTACAAAGACGATGACGACTTTGCCAATGCCGGGCAGGTCTCCGTTCCATCGCTGATTGTATCGGGTACGCTCGACCCGGATTTTAGACCGATTTCGGAACATCTCGCACTCAAGATGCCTGACGCAAGATTCGAGAGCTTCAATTGCGGTCATCTCGTGAATTTCGAACTGCCTGACGAATTCAACGAGGCGCTCGGCGCGTTTTTGAGAGAATGTTGAAAAAGGTTCCTTCAACAAGCCCTTAAGAGAGGTGTCATGATCGACAGATCGACAGGTCCCGAACAAAAACTCAGATTTGTGATCACCTTCATGCTGTTCATCCTGTTTGTGGGCGTCGCAGGCTATATGATCATTGAAAACGCCAGTTTTCTCGATTCTTTGTACATGACTGTTATCACGTTGACAACCGTCGGGTTCAGAGAAGCTATTGTATTGGATGAACCGGGTAAAATTTTCACGATAATCCTGCTGCTGATGGGGGTCGGCACGATATTCTATGCTGTCGGACTGGTTGGTCAGATGTTTCTCGAAGGCCAGATTGGAAGCCTTCTTTACAAGAGAAAGATGGAGCGAAGAATGTTCAAGTTAAAAGATCACTATGTTGTCGCAGGATACGGTCGTGTTGGCCAGACCGTTTGCGATGAATTCAGAAAACGCAGGAAACAGGTTGTAGTCATCGAGAACAACGACGAGCTTGCTGAACATCTCAAACAGAACGAAAACCACTACATTATCGGTGACGCTACTCAGGATGAAACTCTCGAACGCGCAGGCATCGGCAATGCGTCAGCTCTCATCAGCACGCTTGCTGATGAAGCTCTCAATGTTTATCTGACCCTGTCAGCAAGACAGTTGAACCCGAATCTTTTTATAATAGCAAGAGCCGACAGCAAAGACGCCGAAAAAAAACTGTATCGAGCAGGCGCCAACAGGGTCATCTGTCCGCATGAAATCGGTGGAATACGGATGGCGCTGACAACGATGCGACCGACCCTCGTAGATTTCATGCAGATCGAACAGGCAGGATCGGAACTTGAATTATCCATCGAGGAAGTCATTGTCCGTCCGAATTCCAGGATCGCGGGTACATCACTCAAGAATTCCGGCTTGCGAAGTGAACTCGACCTGATGGTAGTCGGGATCAAGAAAGAAGGTGACAACATGATAATAAATCCTTCGGCTGACACAATTATCGATGGCGGCAACACACTGATAGTCATTGGTATGAATCAGAATCTTGCGAGGTTGGATGAGTATGTCGGTTCGTGAGAAAGAATCACATAATGCCATGATACTGCTCGCAGCATGCCTCGCCATGATTGCTTTATCGGGTGTACAGGCGTTCGGTTCGGAAATAACAGATATTTCAACCGTTCCCACTGATAGCTGGCTATACAATGAACTCGACTGGCTTCTGTTGAATCCACCGGCTGACAAATACATGCAGCTTTCCACAAGACCGTACAGCAGAGATGAATTGCGTTTGATAGCAGAAGATTCAGAAAAAAGGGGTCGGGTCGCTGAGTGGAAACGAGCGCAGATACTCGCCGATTTCGACAAGATAGTCTGGTACGCTCCCAAACAAATTCCCGAGCTCCAATTCCGTTTCAGAACTTCGCCATTCAGCATGATGCACTTCGCCGACACACTCGAACCACTGTATCGAGTTGGCGTCAAACAGGAATTTGCCTTGTCATATAAGAACAACCTGACATTCTATGTTCGGGGACGGCTCGAAAACAAAGGTGAACTTGATTCATTCAATCGTGCAAGAAAATGGGAGGACAAGCTGACCGGCTATTTCGATTACGCACTGATCTCATTCAAGAAATCCGGCTTCTTTATCCAATACGGCCGCTCATACAGAATATGGGGACCGGGTGACACGGACCGCCTTCTACTATCTGGCAACTCGCCATCCTTCGATCAACTCTATGCACGGTTCGCATATCGCAGGTTTATGATCCAGACATTTCTGACACGTCTGAATGATTTTCATCCTGCAGAGGATACTACATATCAGCGATACTTTGCCGCGCATCGTATTTCACTCAGGCTCAGATCAAACCTTGAAATCGGGATATCGGAGACAGCATTGTATGGCAGGCAGGGTTCGGGACCTGAGATGTATTATATGAACCCGATCCTTCCATATTATTGGGAACAGTACAACAGCGGACAAGACGATAACATCTACATTGGACTTGATTTTGTGTGGTGGCCGTTTAAGGGAACACGCACTTACGGTGAACTCATGATTGATGACTTCCAGATCGATTTCGTGAGCGAAGCACAACAAGTCGGGTATGATGTCGGCGTATCGAGCAATGGATTCGCGGGGACAGACCGGTTGAGGTTTGACTTTCAGTATACTCATGTGATGAATTACATCTATGGACAAATATATCCTCGCAATATCTACACCAACAGAGGAGTAATAATCGGCTCCTCACTCGGACCTGATGCAGATCGCACTCGTCTCAAGGCTCAATATGCAGTGAGTCGCTACTTTACTCTAAACGCAGGAGGTATGTTCGCTCGCAGAGGTGAAGGCAGAATAACCGATCCTCAGCTTGGTGGTGTGCCAAAGGGCGAGAAATTCCCCTCCGGGACTGTTCAGGAAACTTTGAAATTGAATTTAGGCCTGTCAGTGATATTCGCTCCCTTGTTAGATATACGTCTTGACGCCGGCTATTTCAAAGTCAACAATCCCGACAATCTCACCGGAAGGATTGAGTCACCGTTCCTTGACCTCAGTATTCACTATGATTTCCAGAGATGGTTTCTCTTCTGACTGGGAGGCAAAATAAGACTTGATGAGATTCTCGAACAATCATACTGATGAGCGTGAGCCGGTAGCCCATCCAAAGGGCGGGCAATGTGTGGATTCACAAATAAACTTCTCCATGAACCTCGAAATCTTTATGGTTGCGACTATGCATTATTATTTCTCTGATCCGTCAGGAAAGGATTCCTGACGGCGCAAGTCCCTGAAGACGCGCGAAATATCAGCGAATCCGATGATTCACCTGACGATTGAGGGGATATTCAAAATCGGGGTGAGAGGATTTGAACCTCCGACATCTTGCTCCCAAAGCAAGCGCGCTACCAGACTGCGCCACACCCCGATCGGGAAAGTCAAAATACGACCTTATTCGCCATTGTCAAGATTCATGTTGATTTGACTTTTCAATAAAATGATAAGCAGCACAATGACGATCTCAGCTCGTGCGCGGCAGACCTCCCGGGGTTGTCTAAAAAAAGAATCTATAAACTCAAACGGAAAGATGAGCATGTCATTCCCGCGGAGGCGGGAATCTACTCTAACCATAACGTATTCAATAGATTTCCGCCTTCGTGGGAATGACGTTGCTTGCGTACGGTACTTTCGTGCGTTGCTTGCGCGCGGTGTCGGGAATCCTTTCCCGACACGCTGTGAACTCGCCAGGAAAGGATTCCTGGCGACGCGATAAAAGGATTCCTTGCGATGCGATAATTACGCAAGACTACCTTCATTTGTGTCTAATCTGACACACATCGATGCCGTCTAAAAGGCTGTCGCACCCATAACTGATTGCCCCTCATCATGTTAATCACTCGGCATGTTCTCTGCAATAACAATGATCGAAACTGACAAGAACCCTTGATGAAAGGAGAACATCATGAAATCGCAAATTCTTTTCGCAGGAGTCATTGCCGCAATGGCAGTCGCAATCGTTGCTGTTTTTTTCTTCACAGTCGAGAAACGCGATGCGATCCCATCGGTCGAGTCGATATCTGTCTCAGACGAAGAAGTTTACCCTGGTGTCTGCAATGGTGAAGCGATGCCTGCTGAACCTGCTGTGACCGACACCGCAGCTATTCCGGAACCGTTGATGACTCAGGTTCCGCTCGATACTGTTGAGCTTGATTTCTCGAATGTGACAGCCGCTGCCGTAATGAATGGCAAAGCTGTGGTCGGCACCAAAGGCGGGGTTTTTATTTATGATCCTGTCGAGACATCGATTGAACTTGTGTCAGTCAACAACGGTCTGACCGATCCTCATGTTACTGCGCTGTATCCAGAGGATAATCGAATCTACATCGGTACAAAGTCAGGCTTGTATCTCCTGGATGAGGATGGCGATGTTGATCGCATCGCGCCTGATTTTGAAACCGAGATCACTGCTGTCGCCGCAAAGGGCAACGATGTCTACATCGGCACCCCGACTGATGGAGTGATCAGGATTTCACCTATTGATACAACTGTTATCCTGAGTAGTAAGAATATAAGAGCGATTGAAATCGGCGGATCTAATATCTGGATTGCAGCTTACGACGATGGTCTTTACAGCTATGACGGCGTGAAATGCCAGAGGCGATGCCTGATTTCCGACTCGACCGCACTCAATTGCGTTTCCGCACTTGGGTACAAATTCAACAGGCTGTATGTGGGGACACCTGATGGTATGTATGTCTACAATGGAGGAAGCTGGGACTTGTATGATGCTGACGATGGTCTCCTGGTTTCCGATGTGACTGCTATCACATTCAAAGGCTGGAAGATACTTGCCGGTACTCGGAGCTGGGGATATTTTGAGATATTCGAAGACTGGGTCAGGCCGATGTCATGGTCTGAGGCGCTTGAGGTTACCGCGCTGGCATCTGATGGTAATCTCGTTGTGCTTGGAACGCCCGACAACGGCGCCTATGTTGCAACCGAAAACGATGTCCGTCATGTGAACCCGGATATCGAGACGTTCGAGATTCCACAATTCGCACTTATATTCTGAACATACTCCACAAGATGCAAAACGGCTGTCTCGAACAGAGAGACAGCCGTTTGAAACTTATTTGTCACAAGGCTACTTGCTCAT
The DNA here is from genome assembly GCA_024275215.1 of Candidatus Zixiibacteriota bacterium. Taxonomy (GTDB): domain Bacteria; phylum Zixibacteria; class MSB-5A5; order JAABVY01; family JAHJOQ01; genus JAJRZO01. Next base: position 17,723 of record JAJRZO010000513.1, read on the forward strand.
GAGACTTTTCCACAGTTTCCGAGCCGACTCTGTCATCGGATTCCGGATATTAGCCCGATAGAGCATACGATTTCCGAGGGTGATTGTAGTCTTTTTCTTCTCGCCGTTTCTCTCAAAACCGACCTTGATTTTCTCACCCGGCTTCATTCCGGAAGTGAGCTTGTTCAAATCAGTCGCGTTACTCATTTTGAATCCATTCAATGTACTTAGAACATCGCCGAATTCGATCCCTGCTTTTTGGGCAGGACCATCCGGTTCGACATACTCAACCGATAAATCATTGAAACCGGCCATGAGCAGTCCGACATCAGCTTCCCCACTCGCCTCAAGCCTGACACTTACGCCGTAAGGTCTGAGAATCTTATCAAGATCAATCAGTTCAGTTCCCTTGAAATGAACATTGATGAGTGAATCAACTTCCGGTAAACCGAGATCCTCGAAAAGGCTGAACAATTCAAGCTCAGTATATCCATCAGTGCCGCCGTATGAATGCATCAGACTGTTTAGCGCATCTTCGAGAGTCATCTTTCCGTCAGTGTTCTTGTTCAGCATAAGATCGAACATGGCGACGATCATAAATGAGTAGATGCTTCTTTCATTTGAATTGGGAAGCTGCAGCATTGAATACAGGGACAGTCCCTTTACATGAAGCTGGTTGACATAGGATGTGTATGTCCTTGCGATCTTAGCGAGGAAATCATCCCTGCTGATAAATCCAAGCTTCAACATTGACTTCAACTGCATATAGTTCAATGTACCTGTCGTAAACCAGTCGAGCTGAGTTGTCGATGATGGTCGGAAATATCCGGGAGTCCAGAAACTAAGCAAATTGTACGCAATCAATCCAAGCTGACTGTCAAGCTGGGACTTATCCGTTTTCTCATCAATGAGACAGTTGAAACTGCGTGTGCCGACCGCACCATAGTTGTGCGTTCCAGTAACCTTCGCCGAACCCGGAGTCGAATAGACTGTCATACTGATCCTGCCGGGCGGCAGAATACCAAAGATTGACACATAGAGATCAATAATAGAATCGATTCGAGGCCACAGGTCATCAGGAGTAAACCCCAGCCCCACACGGCTGATTGCGCAAATGATCGAATCGCTACCCTTCTCGTATGTTTTCACGGCGAAATCACCGAGCGCCCAGAATTCACTGCGTAGAAGGTTCAGGCTGGGAACCCGATAGCTGTCATGTTTGATTTTCTCGTATGGTGTAATGAATACGACATTATCGGGTCCCTCGAACGTGACATCGATATTGCCGATTCTGCTGCCGCCGGCATCTTTTGGATAAATCACTATCGCAGCGCCGGGGAATATCACGGCAGTTCCCCACATCAACGGCGTATCATCCAGCCCAAGTTTACTTGGAGTTCTAATGTGATCCATCACAATGATGTAGTTGGCGGTATAAGTCCCTTTCAGTCCACTTGCGCGATAGAGTCCAACTGTGTCTTCTACAAAATCAACTTTTTCACCCTTGCTGTCGTGAAGAGTAAATACTCTGACATGTTTCCTGTAGCCCTCGGTAAAATGATTGTCAACATCATCGAGGACAAACATGACTTCCCCCGTGCGGGCAGGAAATGTGTATTCGGCTTCAACTTCGATGAGTTTCCTCATCGGGTTACCTATCCTGAATTTGTAACTCACACTCCAGTCATTCGGCCCGGTATCCTGAGCCACGACAAGCCCGACACAAAGTAATATCAGCAGTACGGTAATGGTGACAATTCGCATAAATTCCTTCCTTATGAGCTTACCATGTTATACAAACGGCGGCACCACGGTTGCCACCTTTATCACCGGCGATAGCGCCTCCAAACACGCTTTGAACCGCGCTCACCGAAGTCCTAATATACGAATTCTATTTCGATTCTGCGATTCTTTTCCCTGCCCTCACGGGTTTGATTTGAGGCAAGAAAACTGGTCATGCCTTTTCCGATGGCTTTGATTCGATTGCGGTCTGCGCCATTCATCACGAGATAATTGCGTACTTTTTCCGCTCGTTTCTGAGAAAGTTTCAGATTAGCTTCGGCATTTCCAATATTGTCGGTATATCCGAAAATCTTCACAATCACACCGGGGTAAGCTTTCAGCCAGTCTGTCAGGCTGTCGAGGAAGATCCCAGTTTTCTGATCAATATCAGATCCGCCCGAAGCATATTTCACATGTAGAGTTCTCTTGAAGAATATTTTCGATTTATCGAAACAACCGTTCGCATCCACCTGATAACCGCGAGGCGTGTTCGGGCATTCATCAATATCATCGGGCACACCATCGGCATCCTGATCGAGCGGACATCCTGCGGAATCGACAGTCATATTCATTGGAGTATCAAAACAATCATCCAGATAATCAGGCACGCCATCCATATCGACATCAGTCGGACAACCTGTCTCATCAACAAACCCCTTCGCTTCAATGGGCGTGTTGGGACAGAGATCAATAGCATCCCTGACGCCGTCATAGTCAGCATCGGCAAAATAATCATCGATAGATTGCCGCAGGCTGTCAAATGACGATCCTCCTCCCGGTTCTCGTTCGATGAATTGCGTCGGCTGCTTTCTGGAAACCGCCATCTCACCCTTATCGCGCCACTTCTCCCACAGAGTCCTATGGCGTTTTCCAAAATAGAATGCGAGTCCAATTTTGAAATTGGCATATCCTCTCGACCGAATATCCTCGGTTGCATCATCGAAATCGGCGCCAATACCTGTGAGATAGAAAAGTTCCATGTTATAGTTGATACTCCACCGGGGATGGATGAAACTCTCAGCACCGATTCCGGCTAATATGAATAACTCGGTCGCCTTGTAATCCGTTTCAGAACCTGCAGAATTGGTAACTATCAGAGGTTTGTCTGTTGCTATGCTGCTGATGTCCCAAATGGATAAACCTATGCCGAATTTCACATACGGCATGAATGACCCTTCGGGATAAACAAAAACTTTGCCTGCCACTCCGAAACCGAAATTTGTCCAGACCTGGTTGGCAACCTCCCGGCCAATCTTGAATGTTTTTTCGGAAATCGAATCGTTATAGACTTTGGAAAAGGAAAACAGCGGCCCGACGAAGAATCTGTCAGAAGCTTTGTGATACAGTCTCGCTTCGTAAGTCGGTGATATTACCCAGGGCTGACTCGTGTTGTTGAAAGTAGGCTGCCTGACTCCGGCGCCAAGATTGATCGACCACTGTCTTTCGATCCCACCTGAGGCATCAGACAATGGAGCCAGAATAATCGCAAGGATCGCCAGCCGCCACAGCATTGTTCCTGCAGTCATACGTACCATAACATATATGATTATGATGGACAGCCGTTGATTTTCAACAAAAAAGTGTATTTACGATCAATGGTAAATAGAACGAATTTCTACGCCTGTGTAGTACGACGACAATATCTGTCTGTAGTCTTGACCTGCCCGTGAACGTCCGAGCGCTCCGCACTGGCACATTCCAACACCATGCCCGTTGCCGAACCCATCCGCTCTTGTTGTGTCTATATGACCATTAACACCGCGTGTCAGTGTAATCTGAAAATTTGTTGATGGCAGTCTCGCATTTTCCCGATC
>JAJRZO010000514.1 GCA_024275215.1 Candidatus Zixiibacteriota bacterium
GTTTGACATCAACGAGTTCAATAGATTCCCGCCTGCGCGGGAATGACATTGTTTGTGCGCGGCATATGTGGAGAGGTTGTCTCAAAAGCTTTGATTTACACAAGCAGAGTTCTGTCTTTGTGGCTCACGCGAAGGCGGGGGGCTGTTTGACATCAACGAGTTCAATAGATTCCCGCCTGCGCGGGAATGACGCTACTTATTTCCGTAAACAGAATTACCTGTATTTCACATCTTTTGGGACAGCCTCTGGACATGTACCGTGCACAATATAGCGTGCGTCGGATACACCTGCCCTACTTATTGCATCATTCTGGATTACAACAGATGTGCATCGTCTGTCTTTGGAAGTTTCATGTCGACTCTTTCGTTGTTGAGTCGAACAATCCTGCCGGGTGAGCCTACAACAGTGCAGTTGTCCGGGACATCGTGCATGAATATGAACGCATTGGCGCCGATCATGACATCATTCCCGACATTCACCGGACCGAGAATAATTGCGCCGGTTCCTATATGTACGCGATCCCCAATCGTCGGATGCCGCTTTGCCTTATGTTTTCCAGTACCGCCGAGCGTGACATTGTGAAAAAGCACACAGTGATCGCCGATTTCGGTAGTCTCGCCGACAACGATTCCCATTCCATGATCGATGAATAATCCTTTGCCGATTTTCGCACCCGGATGGATTTCTATCCCTGTCAGGAATCTGTTGATCTGCGATAGTATGCGCGGGATTAACGGGATTCCGAGGTTCCACAAGATGTGCGTGAAACGGTGCATCCAGATCGCATGGAAACCGGCGTAGAAAAAAACTTCCAGATTCCTTGCGGCGGGATCATTGCGATAGATCGCCCTGATATCCTCGATGAGCGTCCTGATCATACGCGGATCAGCCTATTTCTTCTTAAAGAGATTGTCGAGCAGCTTGCGACTTTCTTCCTTGATTTTCTTATCGACATTTTCAGTCGCAGGTGAAGTGTCCAGCGATATATTAGGTGAGGAATATGTACCGGTTAGTTTGAATGGCACAATAATATCGCCACTCTTGCTTCCGAGCATGTCTTTGAAAGCTCCGAGGAAATCAAGACTCTTTGACGATGAAGCTGAAAGTTTGACAGTGCCGGCGTAATCGAGAGACCCATCGAACCCGACTGATCCGGATAGATTCCAATCTCCTGTCGATGTTGTAAACTCGAGATCATCAAAATAGACTCTCTGATCCGCCACACGATACGAACCCGCAAAATCGCGAATCGTTTCTTCATCGGGTACTTTAGTACCAAACGATTCGGCAATATTCTCGGCGAGATCGAAATTCACGAGCTTGCCTTTTTTCATCTTACCCGATCCCGCGGCGCGAAGTGTCCGGATGATCTCATCTTCATCGCTGCCAGTAGCCGCAAACGAACCAACCATATCGACCTTGCCGAACAGATGATCGTCAAATGCGGTGAATCGGGACAGCGCCTCGTTGATTTCAATATCGCGTGCACTATAGTCAACCTGATAGTCTGGTCGATTGATATCTTCTATATCGATTACCGCCGAGCCGGAAATATCGCCGTCGTATGCTTTCCCAGTTATGCTGTCGAGGTGAAGCACATAGTCTGTCAGTTCAAATCGCCCTTTCAAATCCTCGAATGCGATCAGCGAATAGATGCCTTCTTCAATCTCAAAATGACCTTCCGCATCAAAGTCAGGAAGGAAAAAGAAAGCAGTGTCAGGTACAGTCGTCAGCGCAGTATCCATGTCAATTTGTTCCAGATCGGTGTCTTCGAAGAGAGCATCCAGATCGAGATACGACGAATGAACATCTCCGACAAACATCGGTTTACGCTCGACATCACCAAGCGCAAAAATATACGGGGACAGATTGCTGATATTCCCTGTCAACTGAATATCCGACTCTCCGATATGTGTTCTGAATTCCTCGATACGGGCATCCCTGCCTACAAATTCAATTTGCACATTGCATTTGCTGATTGGAGTACGAAGCTCAGGTGTGGAGTATTTCACATCCTTCAACTTGACTGAACCGAGTAACTGGATCGACTCCACGTTATCGAACTTGCCGTATGCGGTCGCATCAACAATAAGGCGACCGGAGATATCGCTGTCTTCACCGAATAATTCTTTCATCACATCAAGATTCAGATTCATTTTCATTTCGGCCGAA
>JAJRZO010000026.1 GCA_024275215.1 Candidatus Zixiibacteriota bacterium
ATTATTTTCACGACAGAAACGCACAGCACTTTCCGAGACCGCTCCTTTACCGGCTCCGCGATACATCCATACAAGATCTATTCCCGTCTTCGCACAATCTTTGACGATCCGATCTGTAATTTCCGGTGATGTCATTATCAATACGGCATCAGGTTTAGATTCAATATCCTTGACGCTTGCGACAGTTTTTATACCGTCAATTTCAAAAGACCTGGGACTAACAGGGATGATATCATAGTTGCGATTCACGAATTCCTTATAGAGAACCCGCGAAAAATCTTTTGGATTGCTGGAAACACCTGCAAAAGCAAATCGATGCCTGCTTAGAAATAAATCGATAAGTTTTTTCATACTATCGGACATTACAACCTCCCGCTCAGATTGTATTGCAGTGGCCGCCGGTACTGTATCTCGACCTGCTCAACTAATCCTGATCATCTTCATTGTGATTACGTATTATAGACAATTGTTCTGAAATATGGTCTGAATCCACTTTGTGTCTCCTAAGTACGCGAGAGGTGATTTCAATAGCTGATTCTCTTTCTGCCGAGATCACATCGTCAGCACCCGCACTCATTAGCGGTTCGATATCAAGCAGGTAAGTAGTTCGAACCATAATGTAAAGGTCAGGAGCGAAACTTCGAGCTACCCGAACCGCCCGCTCCGCCGCAAGGGGATCATTGATAACAATAATTAACTCCCTGGCTCGCACAGCTCCCAGCAATTCAAGAACCTCGTGACTTGTAATGTCGCCGAAATATGCGTGTACACCCTTTGCACATGCTGCCCGTACATTCTCTATGTTTATATCTGCAATGATATGCGGTATGCCGTATATTTCAAGCACCCGAGCAAGCTCCAGACCGGCAAATCCGTAGCCACCGATAATGACATGATCCCTGATTTTATGAGCCAGGTTTCCGGCATCCTCAGCGGTGGAAACCTCAAGTGCGCGGGAAAGAACGCGTAATTTACCCACGCCAGTTGCAAGACGTGGACTGAAAGCCATAGCAAAGGGAGTCAGAAACATGGAAAGCACCGCTGCACCGAGAAGGTTACTTTCGAGCGATTGCGACATCAGGCTGGTTCCCCTTACGGCATAGAAAAGAACAAAAGAAAACTCGCCCATCTGTGCAAGCGCTACGGCTGAAAGCAGACAGACTCTCAATGGCATTCTGATAAGTGACGCCGTGACAAAAACGATCAACGATTTGCCGACCATAATTACTGCGAGCAAAATCAGTATGGTAAAAAGATTTTCAAGTATGATTGTCGGTATGAGCAACATCCCAACAGACACAAAAAACAAGCTCGCAAATACATCACGAAACGATATCAGGTCTGCAAGCGCCTGATGACGGTACTCGCTCCCCGCTACCACCAAACCTGCAAGAAATGCGCAGATTGCCAGGGATGCACCTGATTTTGTTATAGCCCAGGCCGTGCCGATACAGATAAGAAACACGGTCAATATGAACAAGTGTCGTTGACGAGTCCCGGCGACGAATCTCAGCACTCGCGGCACGATCAGGTGAGCACCGAGAAACACACCGGCAACAATTGCCAGAGAACGAAATACCGCTCCGACAAGATCAGGAGCGAGGGAGCTGGAATCGCTTAGCAATGGAATCGCAAGTATCATCGGAACGACGCTGAAATCCTGAAACACAAGGATTCCAACAATCAAACGTCCATGAGGAGTGTCCACAACATTCCCCTGTTGCAATCCTCTCAGCACAATGGCGGTACTCGACAAAGCAACAAGAAAGCCTGTGAACAACGCGGTACTGTCCGACAATCCCCAGGCTCTCGCTATTATAAATGCAATCAGAATACTGAGACTTACCTGTATGAACCCGCCGACTAATATCAGTTTCCAGAG
>JAJRZO010000515.1 GCA_024275215.1 Candidatus Zixiibacteriota bacterium
AATTACGTCATTCCCGCGAAGGCGGGAATCCAGTTATTATTATTTCAAGTGCTCGCAGGGGCTGTGCCCCTGCGGATTCTCTGTTGTAACTATCTGCAATGCAATATACTAAATACACGGCAGCACAGCTACCGTGTGCACTTTACGAGGCGACTTAACTTTTTCAACAAGCCCCTTCGCGGGAGTGACATAATTAACTTCCTGCTTGAGTAAAATTGTACTTTTGAGACAACCTCTCCACATCTGCCGATTCATGGCAGGAATTCAAAATGTGACAGGCGGGAATGTCTGCTATCCACAATTCGATGAGATTGATCTATTGCTTCACAGAATCGATTGCGGCGACAAGCTCGTGTGGTTTCTGGGAGCCGATGAGAAGTTTCCTGCCGGTGTGAAAAGTCAGCAGGACACCTCTGCTGCCGCTGACATTGTACGCCCATCCCTTCGGACCTTTCTTGATTCCCCATCCCCCGTAATCGCGAATCGGCCTGTAATCGACAACTTCGTATTTCTCAATTTCATCGTAGCGGAATCGTTTGAAACGGATGTGAAACGGGTAGAACCTGATATACAAAGCGTCGTGTCGAACCTGAGTTATCAGTCGCGTGGTGCGGAATATCACATACAAGGCAATCCCAAACAGAACATAGATCGGTCCTATGATTGCAAGGGTAGTGTCGGACATTGGATGGTCGCCCCACGGCTCACCGACAACAAACTGCTTGAACATGCCATAACCGAATATGCCGATCATCAGCAGTGATGAAACGATGACGAATATCCACAGCCAGACTTGAGTGAAACGCTGCTCCTCGCTGAAGACTACCCCTGATCGGATATTGTCCATTTCGACCTCACGCGCTTACTATATCTTATTGTCAGTTGCATCCAAATTACTATTACAGACAACATTTATTCAAGAAAAAAGGGATATTATTATGTCCCGATACGAAAGTGAATTTTGTCCCGAATCGAAAAAACAGCGAACCTCTCGCGTATGTTTGCGTAAAATAAACTGAGAGCATTATTCATCTGCTTCGAACTAATATCTTCTTAAATCCTCAGGCGGTCGCTCTCGCGACCGCCTCCTCCTACCCCAATTTTATTGGCTCAAATAACAGCAGGCTGTTTCAGATTTTAGAAATGTAAATCGGTTAACCCACTCACTGTTTATTGAAAACAGAGCCAGAACAGGCAGTATAATTCCTTGATCTCAATCGTTTAATCTGATTTGGTTTTTCCCTTCGAGGATGACTTCGAAGAGCTTGAATTCGATTCTGATCCGCTCGCAGTATCAGCGGCGGCAGCTTTCTTGTAGCTTTCCGAGCGATAATCTGTCAGATAGAAACCGGTGCCCTTAAAGAGCAGGCCTCCGCCTCCGGATATCAGGCGTTCGATCAGTCCGCCGCACCTGGGACATTTGTTCAGCGGCGGGTCAACTATGCTCTGGAATTCTTCAAACTGATACCCGCATGTTTTGCAGCGATATTCATAAGTAGGCATGCCTTTATATCCTCCAATGCGCGCGAATCTGCGCGATTTCTCTGTCATTTAACAACCGACTCGTTCGATTGATCCCGCCTGTCCTACAGAGTACTCAGAATCATGGCGATTGCCGTGACATTCACAATGTCATCCGGCGAGCAGCCACGTGACAAGTCATTCGCCGGTTTCGCAAGACCCTGAATGA
>JAJRZO010000516.1 GCA_024275215.1 Candidatus Zixiibacteriota bacterium
AGGAACAGGTCTGCGCCTGCCTGACGCATCCGGTTCACCAAGTTCCATCCTCTGGCATTTCATACCGGTCGCCAAACCATTGTTGCGATATATCTCTATCGGAGCAGCGAGAAAATCAATCCTGACGCCTTCTTCGAGAGCACCCTGGATCTCCTCGTCAATTGCCGGCATCTCCTGTTGTGTTCTTCGGTACAGAATTGTAGACTTTGCACCGAGCCTGAGCGCAACTCTCGCGGCATCGATTGCGGTGTCACCGCCACCGATAACAACAACACTGTCACCAACATCAACAGTTTCACCTGCGTTGATCCGATGCAGAAAGTCGGTGCCGGTCCAGACATTCTCGGCATCCTCGCCCTCGATTCTCAGCTTGAGACCCTTGTGCGCGCCGAGTCCGACGAATATCGCCTTGTATTCATTCTGAAGATCAGAATACGCAACATCCTTTCCAATCATCGTATCGAGTTTCAGCTCCACACCCATATCGAGAATGCGGTTGATTTCGGCATCCAGTATCGCTGCCGGTAATCTGTAATCAGGTATGCCATAGCGGAGCATGCCGCCTGCTTTCGGGAATGCTTCAAAAACCGTCACCGGATATCCACGGCGCGCAAGATGATAAGCGCAGGAAAGTCCGGCGGGACCTGAGCCGACGATTGCGATCTTCTCGGCATGTTTTTCGTTAGTCAGCTTTTTGGGAACCAGTTTCTTTTCGAGTCCGAAATCTCCGATGAATCTTTCGAGACTGTTTATCCCGACAGCGCCTTCAAGAGCACTGCGGTTGCATTCGGATTCGCATGGGTGAGGGCAAACACGACCGCAGACCGATGGAAACGGTGTTGTCTCCAGCCAGAGATACCAGGCTTCTTCGAGCGCCTGCTCGTATGTCTTCTCGTAGTCTTCAGCCTGGGAGACAGTCATGAGGATTTCTCGAATCTGATTGTGATTTGGGCAGTGTCCGATGCAGGGAGGCATCTTCTCGATAAGTTGCGGCCTCAGCGATGATGTCTCGACACTCGAACCGCCGGATGAGCTACCTCTCAATCCTCTTTTTCTCTTTTTCTTCTTAACCAGTTTAGCCATGATGCTACTCTCTTTTTATGCTATGCAGCCGTTAAACCCGCGAAAACGCGATCGACACGGGCGCAGTATGTCTCTCCAAAGCAATATAACAAACCTAACCCAGTCCTCCCGCTCCGATTTTACATTCCAAAGATGATACGTTTCCACCACTTCGGTTGTCAATCTGCCTCTTGTTCGATTCCGTAACAATCAAATCGTCTTTGTCTCTTTTGCTGAATTTCCTCGCCGTAGAAACGAAATTCTCAGACCATTCGGGAACACTGTCAGCATGAATATGCGTGTATGCTGCGAATGTCGAATTGCGAAGCAACCCATCCCTGCCGGAACCCAATCCGAATCCTTCGACTACAGAACAGCAGGTCGTAAGTTCTTTGAGTGAACCGACAAGGCTTGAATAGTGGAATTCATGTCCCCTGATCGATGTGCCCTTCGCAAAAAACGGGTTTGGCGCATCGACTTCGCAGAGCGAATAGCCATGACCTGCAGGACGCTTGCTCATTTTCAGATCGACCGGGAACACACACGCCATTTCATGGGTCTCGCCATCCCATGTCAATGATCTCGCGAGAAAGATTAACCCGCCGCATTCAGCATAAATCGGCATTCCATGATCCGAGGCGGCTTTTACTGATTTGAGCATCGAAGTGTTCGAGGAAAGTTTGCCTGCTTGTGTTTCCGGGAATCCCCCTCCTATGTAGAGGCCATCGACATTCGGCAGTGAGGTGTCATCGAGAGATGATATTTTCACCAGTTCGGCCCCGCTTGCTTCAAGCGCTTCAAGATTCTCAGTATAGTAAAATGTAAAAACCGAGTCATCAAAATAGCCAATACGCACACTTTGTTCTGACTTACGCGGTTTCTCAACAATCTCCATTTCGATCTCATCAGAAGCATTGGCAATTGCAATCATCGCATCAACATCAAGATACTCCGACGCGATTTTTGTCAAAATCCCCGGAAGCCTGTCATCGGACAGAAACTCTGATGGTGGTACAAGTCCGAGGTGCCGCCCCGGAATAATCGAAGCATCCGCTCCCAGTTTCGGGAGACACCCGACAACCGGAATGCTGCAATATGTCTCGATCGAATCAGTAAGCATTTTCCGGTGTCTATCCCCTGCCACTTTGTTGAGAATCACCCCGGCGATCTGAACATTCGGATCGAACCCAATACATCCATTGACCAATGCAGCGACAGTTCTTGTCGTCTTGGTAGCATTGATGACAAGAATGACCGGTGCTTGCAGGAGTGACGCCAGAGCTGCTGTGCTGTGAGTTCCACGTACATCTTTGCCATCGAACAAACCACGATTGCCTTCAATCAGCGCAAAATCAGACTCACGGGCTGAATCCGCGAATCTGCGTGTAACGCGTTCTTTCTCGACCATGTATGTGTCGAGATTTCTGCACACGTTCCCACTTACCGATGAGAGCCATGCAGCATCGATATAATCGGGGCCTTTCTTGAACGCAGAGACGGACAGCCCTCGCTCCCGCAATGCGGCGAGCATCGAAAGACTGACCGTCGTCTTGCCGGAGTCACCGGAAAGTCCCGCGATGACAAGCCGAGGTATTCTAACACGCATAGGTGCGATTTCCGTTGCGTCGCTCAGTCGTTGGCGGCGCCTTCTCTGTGAGGCAACTCAATGTAGCTGCCGCCAAAATAAGTGTAAACACACTTTCCGGAATTGATAAGCTCTTTGATCGCCGACTTGCACAGCTTCTTGTCGACTTCATCGCCATACAATTCGGTCATGGACTTGATCAAATCCATTGCCTTGAGCTTTTTCAAACCGTCAGCATCTTTCACCAGTTTGTACATGGCGTCAGCAACTTCTTCAACAGACTTGGCCACTTCTAACACCCTTCTAAAAGGTTAAATGCGTCGAACGCTTGAATGTCAAACCAGCATGTTTGAAATCGTCAATGTGCTCTTTCTGGAACTCAATACCCGACATCTGGAAGAATTTCGGCCAGCCGATTCTCTCGATCCACTCGCCCATTCTCTCATACTTGCGCGCATTGGAAGCCCACAGCTCCACCAGTTTCCTGATTGCCGATGTAACTTCCGGCCAGCGAGGCGGATTGTTCGGCAGAAATGGAATCGCGAGCTTCGAGAACATCGGTTCATGGCGCGCATTCGAGACCTTGCCTCCGACCCAAATCGAGACACCATCGTTGAGTGGGTCAGCCAGAGGCATAGCTGGACAAACCGTAAAGCAGTTCGCACAGAACATACACCTGTCTTCGTCAACCTCAACTGATGCCTTGCCATCAACCGTCGCGGGACGAATCGCTGCTGTCGGGCAGGATGCGCTCACATTCGGGATTTCGCACATCTTATACAGATTCTCATGATCGACTTTCGGCGGACGCCTGTGGATTCCAAGAATCGCTATGTCTGAACAGTGTACCGCTCCGCACATATTCAGGCAGCAAGCCAGCGCAATACGGAGCTTGCCGGGAAGCTTTGTTTCAGTGAAATACTCATAGAGATCATCCATCACGGCCTTGACAACGCCGGAAGCATCTGTTGCAGCCGAATGGCAATGAATCCAACCCTGAGTATGAACGATTGCCGAAATCGAATTCGCGATACCACCGACCGGGTGTCCGATCTTTTTGAGGTCATCAATCAAGGGATCGATATTGCTCTGCTCAGTCAGCAGGAACTCGACATTATGACGGCTTGTGAATCTAAGATAACCTCCGCAGTATTTGTCAGCAAGGTCAGCATACATGCGAATTTTATCGACACTCATCAGTCTCGGCGATCCCGCCCTGACTGTGAACAGCTTCGCACCCGATTCGGAAACATGAACCATCACGCCCGGTTTGAGCAACTCATGATATTTCCACTTGCCGTAGTTCTCTTTGATGATTGGCGGCAAGAACTTTTCGTAGTGCGGAGGCCCGTAATCTGTTCTTCTTTCGTCAGCCATATTAAACCTCTATCTCCTGATTCTTCTTTCGATGTTAACAGATGCTACTCGTCGTCACCTTCTTCGTCGTCTTCATCCTCATCCTCATAGTAGTCTTCATAGAATACATACGGATTCTCACGGGGATGAGCGACCATTTCCGGAATCGGATCCACTTCTATTTCATCGAGGAAATTACCGAGACCGATGCGCTGAATGAACTCACCGATTCTCTCACGGTTCTTACCCTCTTCACACCAGAGATCCCACATCTTGTCAACGAGGTCTTTGATCTCCTGATATGGTGGTTCCATCTTGATGAAGGGAATGAGTACCGACGACAGAAGAGCGCCTTCGACGATAGGAGCCTTTGAACCTATCAGGATTGTCGCACCGCGATCCTTACCGGGTCTGAGCGCCTTTGGCATAGCATTGATACAATGCATGCAGTGTACGCAGAACTTGTCATTGATTTTAAGTTCCTTGCCATCCCATGCCATACACTTGCCAGGGCAGTTGCCCACGACATCAGAGTCAATATCCATTCCGCTGTCGGCATATTCCTTCACAGCATCTTTGTCGATTTGAATCTCATCGCGCCATGTGCCGATTATCGACATATCTGAACGCGCTATCGATGCCACGCAATCGTTCGGGCAACCGGAGAATTTGAACTTGAATTTGTACGGGAATGCCGGACGATGAAGCTCATCCTGATATGTCATAGTGAAATCATAACAGGCAGCCATCGTATCATAGCATGCCCATTCACAACGAGCCATACCGCAGCAGCAACTCGGTGTTCTGACATCAGAGCCTGAGCCGCCGATGTCGAAATCAATCTTTGCAAGGTCCTGGAATGTCGGTTCAAGCTGGTCAGTGCTTGTTCCAAGCAAAATGATGTCACCGGTTGAACCGTGCATGTTCGTCAGACCGGAGCCGCGCTTCTCCCAGATGTCACAGATACCGCGTAGCGCTTCACTGGTGTAAAACCAACCTGCGGGTTGATTGATACGCATGGTGTGAAAATGTGAAATGTTAGGATATTCTTCGGGCAGATCGTTATAACGACCGATCACGCCTCCGCCATAACCCATAACACCAACGATTCCACCATGTTTCCAGTGGCCGATTTTCTCCTTGTAGGATCGCTCGAGAAGACCAAGCAGGTCTTTACCCATCGGGTTCTTCTCAGCGGCCAGTTTTATCTCAGTAACAAAACTTGGCCACCCACCCTTCTCGAGTTCATCAAGCATAGGAGTTTTAGGAAGTGCGTCTGCCATTATCTCTCCTTACGTTGCATATATGTGTAGAATCTCTCTTGCTTCCGAAAGATAGCTGTCAAGACCTCTTGTTCCGAATTAAAGAAGCACACAAGACAACCATTTGCTAAAAGTCCAGACATTTCCAGACCGTCCTCAGCTTGTTATGTCACACTGACTTATTAACACAATTTAACTCCTGTAGTCAAGCATAAATGTGAAAAAATTCATTATCTCCGATTTCGTTCACTTATAATGATGCTATCAATGTCAACTCCATCAAACCCAGCATGCTATTATCATCAATACACTTACAAATACATGACGGTTGACATCCTGTTTATTGCAGCCTTCGATTTACAGACTGTAAAACTCGCAAGATATATACCTCTTGTGCTTTTCGCAGTATCTGGATTTTGTCACAATCGAAACTTCTTTCATCAGAATCACCATTTCTGCAAGCTGCCAGATCGCATTACATATCCTTGTACGGATTTGGTCCGACAGTCTCTATCACCTCGAGGAAATCGTCGAAAATCTTCGGAATCTTGTGAAAATCCGAGATTGCCAGTTCGTGCAACTCCACACGCTCTTCTTCAAGGACAAGCTGTTTCAGTTTCTCCTGAACATTCTCCATGCGATAACTGGCAAGTTCGCTGCCCTTGATGAAGTGACACTGATAGTCGTCACCTTTCTTGCATCCGATCAGCAGGACTCCGTCGAAACCAGATGCCAGCGCATCACCGACCCAGATGACATTCATAGATCCGAGACATCTCAACGGGATAATCCTGATCATAGCGTTGTACTGCATTCGTTTCAAACCAGCCAAATCGACAGCCGGAAGTGCGTCGTTTTCACATATGAATGCGAGAATTCGCGGCTTCTCCTCAAACTCGTCCGGCACATTGATTGACTTAATAATCTGTGACATCTGGTTCACATTGTAATTTTTGAACGAGATAATCCTTTCAGGACACGCTCCCATACAGATACCGCACCTTCGGCAACGCAGCGGGTTTTCAAGTGGCGTTCCCTTGTCATCTTCATCAAG
>JAJRZO010000517.1 GCA_024275215.1 Candidatus Zixiibacteriota bacterium
CTTTGATTTACACAAGTGGAGTTCTGGCTTTGTCGCCCCCGCGAAGCCAGGGGGCCATTTAACATCAACGCACTCAATGGATTCCCGCCTGCGCGGGAATGACGCTACTTATTTCCGTAAACAGAATTACCTGTATTTCACATCTTTTGGGACAGCCTCTGGACACCTGTCGGGCACAGTAGTGGAAAGGCTGCCTAAAAAATCCGTTTAACTCAAGCGGGAAGCAAACTCTGTCTCTCCCGCGAAGGCGGGAGTCTGTTTAGTACCAACGCATTCAATAGATTCCCGCCTGCGCGGGAATGACACTACTTTCTTTCGGTAAACATCACTACATGCTTTCCGCGCCTTTTGGGACAGCCCCTCCTCCCCCTCTGCCCCGTTCTGTGAATCAGTCTACGTTACAGATCCGGACAACCTGTCAACACGAAGAGAATGGGCTGTCCTGATCGAGAGAATTACCACACCAAGCGAAAGCAGGATCAGGAGAATATCCGTTGCGATCAGCGGGATGTTACCGGCAGGAAGATATTTAGTCACAAGCAGTATTATTAGCGATGCGAGCGTAGTAACAATCATGAAAACCGCAGGTATCATCGTGTACCATGATTTCCTTCCACGCCAGTAAAGCCATACAGATACTGCTATCAGGCTGAGGGCTGCCAATAACTGGTTGGCAGTGCCAAAAACCGGCCAGATCAATCTGAAAGCATTGAAATATCCGAGCAGGAACATCAAGACAACTGATAATCCCGAATTGAACCAGTATTTTTTCATAAAGACCGGCACCCTGTCACCCCATATAAGCGTCCACAATTCTTCGAACAAATATCGATTCAATCTGACTGCGGAATCCAGTGTTGTCACGACAAAACCCTCAATCATCAGGATTCCAAAGACCGAACCGAGTGCAACCGACATGAATGGGAATGCCGAATGCAATAAGCCGCCTACTGACAGGGCGAACGCAAGAATCGGATTGGACTTCGCTGTCTCGCTCCAGACAATCCCGATATACTGCGAAGATGATAACCCGGCACCCACAGCAAGCAGGACGAGTGTTGCAAGAACACCTTCGAGAACCATGCCGTTATAGCCAACTTTTCTCGCATCTTTTTCAGATGCAACTTGTTTGCTGGTTGTTCCCGATGACACGAGAGAATGGAAGCCGGAAATCGCACCACAGGCAACCGTTATGAACAACATCGGCCAGACCATGCCGAGATGTTTGACTCCCTCGGAAATATTAAATGATGGCATTCTTATGACGGCGCCTTTGAGACCAGCAACAACAACAGTGACAGCAAGCATCAACATACCGCCATACAGAATCTGGACATTAGTGAAGTCGCGGGGCTGGAGAACAATCCAGACTGGGATACCTGCTGCAATCAAAGTATAGAGTGATATGACGACCATCCACAAATTGGGTGACATCCTTACAGGGTAGTGGAATCCAATATAGACAGAAATCACGCATACGACCGCAGCCAGCAGGTATGCAAAAAACGCTTTGACCTTTCGCCTGTGAAGCAGGAATCCAAGAAACGGCGCCGCAAGAGTTATCAGGATCACTGAAGTCGAGGCGATCCCCCCTATCACACCTTTCTCGACACCGTCCTGCATGACAGTTCTCAGCAGAGTTTGATCTGACGACAACCCAAGCTCGTTAAGTGACCACATGGAAGTCAGAGAAAGTGCAGTAAGTTTCAGGAATGCCGAAGTAACGAGAATAATCATCAATATCGTGAACAATATAAAGAGCATAAATCCGTTGCGCCCCAATGTCTTTGCGGCTATTTGCGACATCGACTTCCCACCCTCGCGCATCGATGCAAAGAGAGCCGTATAATCGTGAACAGCTCCTATCAGGATAGTGCCGAAGATAATCCACAACCATGCCGGTACAAAACCATACAGTATTGCAAGTGTCGGACCGATAATCGGCCCTGCACCTGCGATAGTCGAAAAATGGTGCGCAAAAACCACAAACGGGCGACTCGGGACATAATCCACGCCATCCTGAAGGACTACCGATGGCGGGAGATGGTCATCGCTGGAGCCGACTTGTTCTGATATGAATTTCGAGTAATATCTAATCCCGATATAGAACGCAAACAGTGTTATTACAAAAAGGAATAGTATATTCATAAGACAGTTTTTGTTGATCCATATCTTCTCCCGGATAAGTTATGTGATACTATGTTGAATTCAATGTTTTTTTTGTGGCAGGATGCTGCAACTCAGGTCTTGTAGACTCGTAAGTATAAATGCCATGATAATAAGCAAAGTCAGCAAATCTCATTTCGTGTACTGCTCGATTCTGTTGCTTGGAATGGCGCTTCTCATTCTCACTCCGCGTGCTGCATTGGGCCTGACTATCAGGGGGGATAACGAATCTTATGTTTCTGAGAAAATAGATGACGACCTGATCCTTAGCAGCACTGATGTCAAGTTTGATGGAGAAATCCACGGCGATATTATTGCGGCAGGTTGGGATATTGTCATCGACGGCATAGTTGATGGCAACATCAATGCTGCGGGATATACCGTCAAGGCCGGAGGTACCGTTTACAGGTCGGTTCGTCTTGCAGGCTATAAGATCACAGCCGACGGTCAAATTCTCAATAATCTCATGCTTGCCGGAGCAATAGCGAGAGTCAGTCCCACGTGCGAAGTCAAGCGTGATGTGAACATCTCATCGGAAGTAGCCATTGTCAACGGGATCATTTTCGGCAAACTGGTGGTGAACGCTGATAAAGTTATTATATCCGGCACAATCGATGGCGATGTACACATCAATGCCAAGAAATCTGTAGTCATCGAAAGATCTGCGGAAATAAACGGAAGGTTTATCTACAGTTGCCCTGTCAAGGCGGAGATTGCCGATGGCGCCCAGATCGAGGGCGAAACCAAATGGACAAAAGAAGCCAAATCGGGCGGCGAATCCAGTGCGTTTTTCTCGTTTACGAAGACACTTGTTTTATTCATAGGTGCATACATAATCGGGTTGATCCTGATATGGTTCTGTAAGCCATCGTTATGTTCAGTGCGCGATGTTGTAGCCGACCAGCCGGGAAGATCGTTCGTTTACGGTCTTGTCATATTCATAGTTGTACCGATAGTCCTTGCGCTGTTAATGTTTACAGTAATCGGTATTCCGCTCTCACTGCTATCATTGCTGCTGTATATTATCCTGTTCTACCTGGCTAAACTTTTTGTTGCGATTGTTCTCGGAGACAAGATCATCGGAATGCTCAGTCAATCAAAAGCAAAGTCACAAACATTATCCCTGCTGATCGGACTCATTATCCTCACGATCATTTACAAAATACCGTTTATCGGATGGGCTATTTATCTAATTTCAGTCATGATCGGACTTGGAGCCATCCTGATCACTTACAGCCGTCGCAGAAGAAACCAGACGGAAATCATATCATAATAACCTGAGTGTCGGGTTTCTTACAACCTTGCCTGCTTCGGAACACCGACCTACGGATAGCCAATTTTCCACTACCATTTGACTATATCAATCTTCTCTGTTGAATCTCGACAGAGAGGGCGAGGTTATCCCAAAAGTAATTCTGCGCCAGGCAGGGAACGGATGCGTCACTCCCGCAAAAGCGGGAGCCTATTCTTATTATAACATTTTCAATAGATTCCCGCTTTCGGGCATGTTGCAAAACCCACTTCAAGTACTCGCAGGGGCTGTGCCCCTGCGGATTCTCTGTTGTAACTATCTGCAATGCAATATACTCAACACACAGCAGCACAGCTACTGTGTGCACTTTTGTGTCATTATCGGGTTTTTCAACATGCCCGAAGGCAGGTGCCCAGTCAAATTTGTTGTAACAATAACATTGTCGCTTTCTACAACAGGTTCTGGATTCCTGCCTGCGCAGGAATGACGAATCTATAAATCTGTCAGTCATGTAGATCAGATCCCTGTGCTCCCGACGTTTTCAGGTAATTTCTCACGTCTACCTGAGTGGAATTTCTGTAACCTCGCCAAGCTCGGATAACGGTTTGTCGAACAGTTCCCGGTTACCGACTGCAATGATGATAAGACTGTCAGGATGCAGGTATTTCTCAGCCATCTGTTTCACATCATCAACTGTGACAGCTTTGATCGCTTTGATACGCTCAGTTCCATAGTCAGCGGGATAACCATTGAATTCAAAACTCGCCTGCTGGGTTGCAATCTGATGTGGCGTCGCATATTCGAATATCTCCGAGTTGACAATCGAGTTCTTTGCAACTTCAAGCTCATTCTCGGTAATCCCATCTGCGATAAACTTTCTGATTTCATCAATCATCATCTCAATCGTGCGAACTGTTGTCTCTGATTTCGTCTGACAATAACAGTAGAATGATCCCGATTCATTCATCTGATAGAAGTTTGATCCGACAGTGTAGGCAAGCCCTTCCTGAACTCGAATCTTGTTCGAGAGCCTCGACACGAATCCGCCGCCGCCAAGAATAAAGTTCATCACCATTACTTTGTGTCGATCAGGATTCTTAATGCTAATTCCCGGATGACCAATCCTCAGGAATGTCTGGTTCTGGTCTTTGTGAACATAATAGACACCCGGCTTGTAGTCTGGAATCGGCGGATAGTCAGGTTTCCTGCCATTAGAACGTTTCCAGTTTTCAAGATATTTCTCAACAAAAGTCTTGGCATCATCGAGTGTCAGATCACCCGAAAGCGCAATGATGCAGTTGTCAGGATGATAGTGCTCCGCGTGAAAACTGACGAGATCATCTCTCGTAATATTCGCAACGGTTTCAGTGGTTGCAGACGCGCCATAAGGATGGCCGGGAAACAACAGCTTATAGAATTCGCGCCTTGTGATCAGATTGGAATTATCATTTTCCCTTTTGATACCCTCGATCTTGTTTTCGACAGCGATCTCGAATTTCTCCTGATCGAATCGTGGCTGTGTCAGCATCTCGGAAAGGAGTCGCATACCAGGATCAAAATCTTTCCTCAGAACTCGTAATTGTACAGTACCTGATTCTGTCCCGGCAGTTGAGATAAGCGATGCTCCGACAAAATCGAGTTGCTGATTGAAATCGTCAGGTGGAGTCGTGTCAGTGCCGCCTGTGCGGATCAGTGTTCCGCACAAGTCAGCGAGACCTGTTTGGGCGACAGGGACATCGATCTCACCGAGATGGAATGTTGCATCCAATGCCACAAGCGGCAATGAATGATCCTCATAAAAATAGACGACGAGACCGTTGTCCAATTCAAATCGTTCGACATCAGGAGGAGTGAATTCCAGTTCATCAATCTTGAGACTTTTATAATCCTGTGCACATGATATTGCTGCGAAGCCCATCAGCAATACTGCAATCACTGCAATATATTTTGTGTACTTCATCAGGACTCCTCCTTCTCAGGAACCAGGATCGCAACTGTACGATTATCCTCAGTGAAATACTTTCGGGCGACTCTCATGATCGATTCGGGTGTCACCTCGGCCATTTTTTTCTGCAAATAATCGACATAACGCCAGTCGCCGGCTGTTGTTTCAAATTCAGCAAGAGTGCTGGCAAGTCCGAAACCATCATACATCCCCCAGATGAAATCTGAAACGAGATTATTCTTGATCTTTTGCAATTCGAGTGGATCGACAGGTTCTGTTTTCAGCTTGTCAATTTCCTCATAGATAGCTTTTTCGAGTTGCTCACATGTCGCAGGAGCTTTGGGCGCAGCATCAATCACGAACAGATTCGGATAAAGCGATCCCGCCGAGCCGCCGGGAAATTGATCGGCGTCGGCATAAAGCGCGAGCCTCCTGCCCTCGACAAGATTCTTGTAGAACCGCGATGTTACACCGCTCGAAAGTATCCGTCCGATCACTCTGAATACTACATCATCAGAATCATCATACGCTGTCTTGTGATACGCGATGTTAATCATTGGCTCGGAATCGAACTTGACGACTACACGTCTTTCCCCTGTCTGTTTCGGTTCAACAGTCTCAATATGTTTAGGAGGTGGTGACGGTGGTATAGTGCCCAGATACTTCTCC
>JAJRZO010000518.1 GCA_024275215.1 Candidatus Zixiibacteriota bacterium
ATTCTGTGACAAGATTACTCACATTCGCACGAGAGTTGGATCTGTCGCCGCGTGAACTGGAACTTCGCGAGTTTTTCAGCGATGTAGTCAGTTACTTCAAAGCGGATATCAATCATGATGCGGATATCTATTCGATCAACATCGATGTTCAACCCGAAACTCTCAACTGGCGACTCGATCCTGAGCAGTTTCGTCAGGCAATAATAAACCTTCTCAAGAATGCTGTTCAGGCGATGCCGGATGGCGGATCGATTGACATCGGCGCCCGTGCGGATGATCGACTGACAGTAACGGTTACTGACTCGGGTTGTGGAATCAAAGAGGAAGAAATAGAACGGATATTTACGCCGTTTTTCACTACAAGAGACAGCGGCACTGGTTTGGGGCTGCCCACTGTGAAGAAAATCGTTGAAGCTCACAGGGGAGAGGTTGCCATAACCTCGACATCAGGAAAAGGGACATGTTTCACGCTTACTTTTCCGAGATGATACTTCATGAAATGTCACAAAATTCTGAGGTGAGTCATGACTGAGAAGATACTGGTTGTTGATGATGACAAGCTTGTCAATGAGTTCGTCGAAGAAACTCTGACACGCTCAGGTTTTGATGTCACAACTGCCATGTCGGGCGAGGATGCACTCGAACTCATGGCGATAGAGGATTTCGATCTGATTCTTTCAGATGTCAGGATGCCTCGAATGGACGGCATTCAGTTGCTCAAGAAGATCAGGAGGGAAGCTCCAGCAACGACTGTCATAATGATAACAGCTTATGGTACTGTCAAGAATGCGGTCGAGGCGATGAAGCTCGGAGCGTTCGACTATGTACTAAAGCCGTTCTCACCGGATGAACTTGAAATCACAGTAAAGAAGGCGCTCGAATTCCATGAACTTAAAACTGAGAATGAGCTCCTGCGAACTGAAATCGGACGAAGATACAGCTTCGAGAACATCGTCGGAAAGAACAAGAATCTCACGGAGATGTTTGATCTCGTAAAAGTCGCCGCCGACAGCCGAGCAACGATTCTGATAACCGGTGAGTCAGGGACCGGTAAGGAACTTTTCGCCAAGGCTGTTCATTATAACAGTCCCCGCAAGAACAAGGTCTTTGTCCGTGTCAATTGCGCGTCACTTCCGGAAAATCTTATTGAGAGCGAACTTTTCGGACATGAGCGTGGTGCGTTCACCGGTGCGATCAAACAGACAAAGGGAAGGTTCGAGCTTGCCGACGGCGGGACATTGTTGCTCGATGAAATATCAGAGCTTCCTCTTGCGCTTCAGGCAAAGCTTCTCAGAGTTCTGCAGGAGCATGAATTTGAGCGTGTCGGCTCCGGCACGCCTATCAAAGTTGATGTTCGCGTGATTGCAACATCGAATCGGAATTTGCGTGCTGAAATCAGCGAGGGGAATTTTCGGGAGGATTTGTATTACAGAATCAATGTAATTCAGCTTGAATTGCCGCCTCTTCGTGCGAGACGAGATGATATTCCTGAACTCGTCGATCATTTCATAGGCAAATACAATGAAGAAAACTCCAGAACTATTCAGGGAGTTGACAAGAAAGCTTTGCGGCTTCTAATGGATTATCACTGGCCGGGCAATGTTCGCGAACTCGAAAATATCATCCAGAGAGGGGTGGTGACCGGCAAGGGTGACTTGCTGACTGAGAATGATTTGCCTGGGTACATTGCGCTCGGAGATACGATTGATACAGGGAGTATCAGGCTGCCGATGCCGGTGTCGATTGCGGAACTTGAAAAGCAGGCGATATTTGAGGCGCTCAAGTTTACAAGCGGTAACAGGACAAAAGCTGCGGATGTACTTGGCATTACATCTCGCACTCTTCGCAACAAACTGTCAGAATATGGTGTGAAGCGTAAAGTTGCGACAGTCGAAGACGATGGTGAGTGAACAAGAAGTCGAGTCGGATTCACGAAACTACTTGCCCGAAACTATCCGGCAAGCCATATTCAATTATAAACAACATTCAGGCGGTTTTCCATGAGTAGTCTGCTTTCAAATGCTTGTCAGTTTCAGGATCAGTTGGAAGAAGATTATCGTGAGTTGCCTTGCAGGGATTTCGATCTTGACTGCTATGGCTTCGATGGTGTCATTCCGTTCGGAAATTATGGAAAATGTCAGGCATATATGCCTGAGATGGGCAAGTGTATCTTCATCTCACATGAAAAGAAGGATTAGACTCAAAACAGGTAGCG
>JAJRZO010000519.1 GCA_024275215.1 Candidatus Zixiibacteriota bacterium
CCTCCGCATCATACTTGGCGAGCGCCCTGTAATACCATGCGCTCGGAATAAGGTCTGATGATGGATACTGACTGATCAGATTGGAAAACTCGGCAATAGCTGAAGTGTAAGCTTCCTGGTTGTAGTATGATTTGGCAAGCCAGTACAACGCATTATCGTTTAGTTGGTCGCCCGGGTAATTAGCGATATGAGCCGTGAATGCCACAATGGCTGCAGAATAGTCTTCTATCGAGTAGTATGATGATCCAATGTTATACTGTGCGGCTGGAGCGCTTTGTGAAGATGGATAGTCTGTTACCACAGATTGGAAAGCTGTGATTGCAGAAAGATAATTGCTCTCGTACTCGAAACACCGCCCTACCTTGTATTGTGACAGCGAGGCTACGCTGCTTGAAGGGTATGTTGACACGACTGCCTGAAACATGGCGCGAGCTGTAGAATAGTCTTCCAGTTGATAATAGCAATTGGCTTCCCAGTACTTTGCCATCGGTACGAGCGGAGAACCGGGATACGATGAATAAACATCAACGAAAAGCGCTGCCGATGTTGAATACTGACTGAGCGTAAATGCCACAAGCGCTTTACGGAACTTCGCATTATCTGCTACGTCTGAACCGGAATTATATACTATGACCGAGTCGAGGTAGCTCTCAGAAGTGCTGAAATCATCCTGGTCGTAGAACGATATAGCAGTGCTGAAGAGCCGATACTCATCTCCAATGTAAACAGTGTCACTAATGTAAAGAGTGTCACTGTAGCTGCCACAAGGAAACGGCGCGGGACCGCCGCCGAAGATGTAATTTATAAGGTACACAACATCGTCAATATCGACATAACCGCTCCCATCGGCATCGCCGCTGTCGGCCGCTGTCACAACTTGTGGAGCTGCCATTGCAATCAGTGAAATTACCAGTATCCAGATTGCCAATTGAGTTTTCCTTTTCATGAGTGGTGTCCTTTCATGATGACTTGACACGAATCAACTGCTTTGACTACTGTGTCACAGTACAGTGTAGTTGTTGTTTCTTACGCTCATCGAACGTTGGATCATAAAACTCATGTGTAAAGAATGTGGCGCCAGAAATCCGGGAATAACCAGGTATGCAGTACAAACCACACGATTGCTTCTGCCGCCGAAAAGTTCGACATGTAGGGTCGTGCTTTCAAGCACCAAGGGTGTAGTAAATATAAACACAGATTTGTATTTGTCAACGGCTAATCCGGTCATAATTCATCTCGTTTCATTGCGCCATTCCGCATGAGTATGTTGCATCAACATGCTTACAAGTTAATTCCTAAGATTGCGGTATTTGTCGGTTTTGAGAATTTCGGGGCCGTCATGCAGTGATTTCGGCCAACATAACAGCATATATGCCAATACATTACGGTGTTCACCACGCTCCAGATCGGATGATCCGCGAGTAGAAAGAATCATCGACTGTTCGCTGTCGATGCTGGACACAATTGCCCCGCGACACCTCGAAATCGGTCCTGATTCAGAATAACCAGCTAACAGGAATGAAATGCCTACTTCGGCAATCACATCAGGTTTTGTACCTGACAATATTCTGTCGAGTGTATTCTCAAAATAATCGAGAATCCACTGAAAAACTTTTCTATCGACTCTATGCTGATAGTATCTGCTATCAGCAATGATAATGTGAGTGAGAGTGTATATCTTGTCCTCAAAAACTTTGTCAGGTATAGAGGCATCATCATTATCAGGAAACACATTTTGCACTTTTGCATTGAACTCTTCACGGTAATCACCGAGACCAAGATCAAGGAGTTGATATACTGCATTGGCGGCCTGTGCACCATAAACTCTGATTACTTTTTCATCGAGAAGAAATCTCCCGATTTCCCTGCCTTTCAGATAGTTTAATACCTCCGTGTAGTCATCACTAGCAGCGCCTTTATGAAATCCGAACTCATGGAGAAGATTGCATCGGTAGAGAAGATTCAGATCGAACTGGAGCATTCGATATTCATTCTTCCTGAACAGCTTTCTTCGCATTTTCCCTTTTCTGGTTCGAGGATTTAAGTTTTCCAGGAACTGTTTTCTTCTTGTTTCGAGATAAGGCGCGTTGGTTAGATTCTTAACATCACGGGCAACCTGATCTTCGGTTATCAGAAGATCAAATAATATGGAATAGATGTACTTGTCTTCTCCCGTCAATCTAAACATTCTTGTGGCAAAATGCCTTTGTACGGATGGTTTCAGGGTAAACAGCTCTGATTCGAATTTCATTCTGATCTCTTCTGCCACACTACAGAAGTCGTCATTCGCTCTGCTCGATATTGGAACAGAGAGCAAGAGGACAACTGACGAAAGAAACAACAGCCGAACAAGGTTCGATGCGGGATATGGATTCATGTTAAGAGGCAATGATTTCAACTTCTAATCAATCCTTGGAATCATTTTCCTATTACAAAAAAATACTTGCAATGTAATAAGTCCAACTC
>JAJRZO010000520.1 GCA_024275215.1 Candidatus Zixiibacteriota bacterium
AATCGCTTTTCTTCAACAGATTCACACTCGAAAAAGTATTTCTCGGACTCGCTTTCTTCATCGCATCCGGAATTGTATTGAATTTACTGGTCTATCTCATCCAGACTCTCGGTCTGGCTGGATTTACAGACACAACCAGGCTCATACCCACATCGACAAAAGGTAAAATCGTGTGGATAGTTCTTTCGCTGGTTGTGGCATTCTCAGAAGAAGCTGCATTCAGGGGATATGCTCTTACAAGACTTGGCAGATTCCTGCACAACAGGACAATGACTGCAGTTGTAGTTTCGATTGCATTTGCGTCGGGACATCTTTATCAGGGAGTTGGCGGAGTGTTTGTAATTTTCACATACGGTTTAATGTTCTCAGCGCTGTTTTATAAGACAGGCTCGATCTGGCCGGGTGTGATCGCGCATTTCCTGCAGGATGCCCTGCCGGCTCTGGCTCTCGATTTGCTGAAAAACATACAGGGATGATCTGTCTCGCAGTGACTAACCTTACAGGTCAGGTGCCTCGCACTCCTGATGTCTCAAATCTAAACAGTAAAACCACAATCCCGAAAAAATCAGAATCCGTATGTTACTCCGATACGAACAGGAAGGTATTCAATATCCAGGGGATCAGAGAATATTTTCATATAGCGAATTTCAGCGAACAGGCCAAGATCCAGAGTGATGTAGGCATCGATGCCCGCGCCGAAGCTGATTGCGCCTCCGACTCCTTTAGTTCCCGGATACACTCGTGAACTATCTTCAGACTCATACTTGATGTTAGCCCAGGGGATATCAACATGAGCTAATCCGATGCCTGCGACAACATACGGCGACACTCCCGGCTCTGGTGGCATGATGTTCATCTTCAGCATCACGAGTCCGGCAAGCGCACTCGCGTTGCTGCCAACAACCCGAATGGAATCAGTTGGCTGATGCGACATCCGGATAATACCTGTCTCGTCGAAAGGAAAAGTATACGCCTCAATCATACCAAGAACAGTCAACTCCGGCAACAGCGTTGTGCCATAAGAGACTGATCCGCCCGGACCACCTTTCCAGAAATCCTTGACATATTCCGGAGCTTCGAGGAATCCCATGTTAAAACCTATCGCCGCTACTTTCCTTTCCCCTGCATTGACAGCAGTAACGGCAAACAGTATCATCAATGCACATACAATATGTCTATACATCATAGCCTCCCATTAAGAAGGTTATATAATTCTTTCGTCACATCACCTGCAGTATACTCATCGTGACTGTTCATGGCAATGATTTACAGGTCATTCCCGTTTGACAATATCAAATAATTGCTTGCATATCAGGGAGTGTGTGATACCTTAATGTTGAGACTACTCGCTAATCGACACAGGGCATGTGGACGATATTGACAATATGAAATTGGAGGACACAATGAAACTACGGGCAATAGTTCTCCCGATTCTGGCAGTTTGCCTGATAGCTGTTGACATCTCGATAGCCGGTGAATTCGTGAGCAAAACTTTCGTTCCACGAAAGCCTGCTCCGAAAATGAGTTTCGACAAAATACCTGATGGATTTCGATCAGAAAGGATGATACTAAAATTCACGGAAGGTACCGATGTCAGGCTGCGTGGCAATAAACTCGTAAGCATGTCCGGTAGTGATATTTCACACGCGGTTGATATACTCTATAGTACAAATGGTCTCAAAGTAAAACGGATGTTTTCTCGATCCGAGGAATCTCTCGAAGCGAGCAGAAAGTCAGGTGAAGCACTTAGCAATCGTCAACTCGCAGACCTGAATCTGTATTACATACTTGAACTTGGCGAATCGGTCGATGCTGTTGGACTGATCGGTAAGCTTAACAAACTGCCTGAGGTCGAAACAGTTTATCCCGAACCGATTCCTGTGCCGGTATCCAGCCCATTGAATCCGGACACACCTGATTATCAGTCCGGCCAGACTTATCTCGAAGAAGCGCCGGGCGGAATCGATGCCTATTATGCCTGGAGTATCCCCGGATCGAAAGGATCGGGAATCACTGTGTGCGACATTGAAGGGAACTGGGTATTTTCTCACGAAGACCTGACAAAGGCGCACGATAATATTCATGTTGCGGGAGATTTGATACTTGACCCGCTCTGGTACAATCACGGTACTGCGGTGCTTGGAGAAATCGCTGCTGACTCCAATGGCATGGGCATGACCGGCATCGTATACGAAGTTGATCTCAAGACTGTATCGATTGGCAGCCTCAACACATCTGATGCAATCGATACCGCAGCCGCGAGTATTCAACCGGGGGATGTAATGCTGATCGAACTTCAGGAAAGCGGACCTAATGATGGAAACTACGTTCCAGTAGAGTATTATCAGGCATCCTTTGACGCCATTAGTACAGCAAGCGCAAACGGAAGAATCGTTGTCGAAGCGGCTGGAAACGGCCATCAGGATCTTGACGATTCATTCTGGTATGGTCAGCTTTTTGATCCCAATTTTCGTCACTCAGGAGCCATCATGGTCGGAGCAGGATCGCCTGATACACACACTCCCCTGTCATTTACCAATTATGGACAAAGGCTCGATTTGCAGGGATGGGGAACGGCAATCTATACACTCGGCTATGGTGATCTTTACGATGGGGGCGACACAGCGCACTGGTATACTGCGGATTTTGGCGGTACGTCTGGAGCATCTCCGATAGTTCTTGGAAGTGTTACTGCGTTGAGAGGAGCATACGAATTTGCCTATGGTACAGTGCTGACAAGAGATGAAATAGTCGATATCCTTCAGGAAAATGGCACACCACAGGACTACCCACAGAAGCATATCGGCCCATTGCCTGACCTTAAAGCATCTCTTGAGTCACAACTCGCTATCTTCACTGCAAACACTACACTCGGTAATGTACCGTTGACAGTTCAATTCGATGGCAGCCCTCCTGATATACCGACTGAATGGATGTGGGATTTCGGCAATGGCGATTCGGCATTCACAGAAGACCCGGTGTATGTATACAATGACTGGGGCGTATTCGATGTTTCACTGAGTGTCAACACGCCAAGCGGGACATACAAAATGAACCGTCCTGAATACATTGTTGCACTGCTTGACTCGATAACATTCTCGCACGAGTACGCATTACCAGGAGAGGAAGTCGCGATCTCTGTCTATGGCAAAAACGATTTCGACATCGAGAGATTCATGCTTTCTTTTAGATATGCCGGTGATGCCGATCTCACATACGAGTACGCGACTGTCGAGGGAACACGGTGTGATTATTTCGAGGACATTACGTTAATGGCAATCAACATGGTTACTCGTGAGATTACACTTCGATTCACAGCCGATTATGGCGGCGGTTCCCCGCCACTTCCACCCGGCAGCGGTGAAATCGCAAAAATATATTTCACAGTCGGCTCTCAGACTTTGGGGGATGTCACTCCGATTGATACACTCGACGGCACCTTCTCCATGCAGTACAGATCACAGTATGGAACATACAAACCGTTCAGCAGCAGCGGATCAGTAACAGTAAGCGGACCGATTGGCGATGCCGACACCTCAGGCGAAATAGACATCGATGATGTCGTCTACCTGATTCAATACATTTTCGCAGGCGGCCCGGCTCCTGTACCATTGTTCACCGGTGATGCCGATTGCAGTGGCTGGATTGACATCGATGATGTCGTCTATCTCATCAACTACATATTCGGCGGTGGCCCTGAGCCTGATTGTTAACGGGTGACATCACTAAATATCAACGCGCATTTTCCGTTTTGCCTTGCGGATGCACTCGCTTGTCTCTATTATCGTGGACATGATTACCAAGGCTGTCTCAATTGATCTCTGGGGTACGATATTCGACTTTCGTGGGGTGATGTCCGCGTCGGTTTTCAGGAAAAAACTTACTCGTGAATTTGCCGCAAAACATGGATTC
>JAJRZO010000027.1 GCA_024275215.1 Candidatus Zixiibacteriota bacterium
ACACTTGACCTGCCGTTGAAAGACCTGACATGGTCGATTGATGCAGTGAAAAACTCAAGCGCATACACATACAGCCATATCCGCTACTATTCGGCGGGAATAGCCCATTTTTCATCGAGAGCGACATTTCTGGAGTCACTTCATTTTGCAAGTTATCTGAATTCGGTAGTCCCGATTGCGCTCGCATTGTGGGTGGGCAAATCGACCGAGATTCGAGAGAGATTCGGGATGTTCGCATCGCCGATGGTCGCGATTCTCGGAATCATCGCTCTTTTCCTGACTATGTCGCGATCCGGCTGGGGCGCATTTGCTGTTGCAGCGCTGATAATCGCATTTCGCTTGTCGCCGCGGGTCCTGTTCATACATGTACCTCTTATCACGGCGATACTTGCCGGCGGAGTGTTGATTCTTTCAAAGGTCGGTTTTTTCTCGGAATCGATATCATCACTCGGAGCTGTCATATCGGGAAGATTGAATCTTGACGGTATCCTGCTTGATCCGCGAGTCGGATATTTTATGGTGTTGATCGAAAGTTTCCGGCAGCATCCGATACTCGGCGTCGGTGCGGGAAATTTCGCGCTGACTGCACCCGCTATGATCGGATCAAGTACGATCCACAGTGCGCATGGTCTTCTATGGACTGCGTTAGCTGACTTTGGAATGCTCGGATTCCTCGGTATGCTGTCGGTGTTTGGCGTCATCCTGTTCAAACTCAATCGCGCGATTTCACGATGCAGCGAAAATGCCGACAGGGTGGTCATGATCGGGATTTTCGCGGCGATATGCGGTCTGTTGGCGCAGTCGATGTTTTGCAGCGACCGCCCGCCGTTCTACCTTATGCTTTTGATGGGATTGTCCACTGTCTACATCTCCCGAACAGTAACAGAAGCTATCAATTAAGAATTCACGCCCTGATTACGTCCAAGATACAAAACTCGTGCGCTACCGATGTTTCCACCCTGTGCCGCCCATTCCTGCATTGCTTCTTTCCCGCCGCCCATGAAGACATCGATGTGATGATCATCGATTCCGCCGCCGATGTCATCAGCTCTGCGAATACCAACTCTTTCTATGCTGACCCAGTGACCTGAAGGGATAACTTTCGGATCAACGGCAATCGAAACTCCTTCCTCTACAGGTCGAAACGCTCCGCCGAGACCATACTCAAAAATGGCGTCTTCCGGTCTGGTGATGCGACGGAAACCATTTTCCCATTTCAGGTCTGATGGGTTGGTGATTCTGATGTATCGACCATCTGATGTTTGTCCCGATCCCTGCATACAGACGCCTTTTCCTGAGAAAAGAAAATCATCTCTGTGTTTTTCATGCAACCCGTTTGAATCGACAGGTTCGCCTCGGAAATCATCTTCGTGGCAGACATTGTAGGCTGTGATATAAAATTTGCTTTCATACCATGCTTTGCCAAAAGAGACAGCGATCGGTTTGTGATCGAATTCCGGATATGATGATGTCAGTCGGAACTCATGGATCCCGCCCTTGCGCGATTCGACTCTGAATGATGTCATTCCTTTTGAGTCTGTCGGTTCAGGTTGTGTTACTATGTCTGATAGAACATTCGACATTGCCGTCACCCGAACACCTTGTAGCGGTATACCATCGCGCGCAATCGTTACAACAATATCGATTCGTCTGAGTATGCTCTGTTTCTCAACCCTTGATTCGGCAGGAATAATCGGCAATCCATCTCTGTAGGATTTATCAACCGACAAGAAAGCAAGAATTTTCTCCGATTTCCGGCGTTGCCGCATATTTGTCGGGTGACCGAGCAGACGGGTAATCGATTCGATTGCTGTTTCCGCAACGATTTCTATGAGACGGCTGACAAATTCGCCTGTCGGTTCCAACTTACGCCATGTCAAGAGAGTATTCCTCCTTGCCGATGGTTTATTTTATCATCTGGACTGACGTGTGACAATGATTTTCGATTGCACTAAACCAACCAGTAGTAGCGCAGAAGTTTCCGATTCCTGCGGATACCCCTAAGTAGGTCACGCCTGCTTGAGGCGTGACGATCAAGTGGCAGGCTCCGAGTGAGCCGGCCCTACAATCTGCAATCTTTTTGGAGTGTTGCAAAATCTCTAACGTTGTCATTGCGAGCGGAGCGTGGCAATCTCAGTTTGATTGTGCTTACCCGCAATTTGCAATCAAGTATTTATCTATTTGCCGGTGGCGTTTAGTACTGTCGGGATAGTCTTGAGAAGAATCTTGGTATCGAGCCAGAGAGACCAGTTATCGATATACTGCAAATCGAGCTTCATCCATTCATCGAATGTCGAATCATTCCTGTTGCCGACCTGCCACAGGCATGTCATTCCCGGTTTCATCGAAAGCTTGCGCCTCTGCCACCTGTCAAATTGATGCACCTCTTCCGGCACAGGAGGCCTCGGCCCGACCAGAGACATTTCGCCCCTGGCGACATTG
>JAJRZO010000521.1 GCA_024275215.1 Candidatus Zixiibacteriota bacterium
AGGCTACCGACACATCAATCTCATGTCTTATATTCTTGTTGGGCAGAACCGCTGAAGGGTTCTGCCCTACTTGATTACTTCCTCGGTTTCTTACCGGGATCCGGAATGTCCTCGTTGATCTTTGCTATTCGCTTGACCATCTCGACGGTTTTCTCAGAATTATAGAACATCCTGATGAACATTTTCGCGCCATCAGGTGAGCCGCCGCCATGCATACAACCCGGCACTCCCCCTCCCATCGTTGACCACTCGACCATTCGCGCAGCCTTGACACGTGAGTCGGCAGACTTCGCAGCCTTCAAATACTTCTGTACGAGATGACCATACTCAGGGTTGTTGAAATCAACCGCCGCCGGCATACATCCGGTCTCGCCAATACCACCTGCAATATCCTGTGCGATACGCGACGTTTCGTATGGCAGTGTTGCAACATGAACTTTATTGACATTTGCGAGCAGCGGATCAGGCTGCCATGCTCCTGACGGATGCTTCCTGCCGAGTGCTGCCGCTGCGATTCCAACGGAAAATGTCGTCTCGTTGTTTATAATCATAGTCGTAATCTTATCGGAGAAAACTTTATCGGCAAGTCCATTGGTGCGAGCCGTCAGCAATGCGGAACCGATCTTGATATCGCCTTGTCCGGCAACACATCCACCTATCGCCGACCTGTATGGCAGGATGAAATTCACAACAGTCGGTCCCGTGTATTTCCATTCGCCTAACATGAAAACGCGCTCATTGGGCACAAAGACATCCTCGAAAAACAGATATGCCTGTGTGATCCCCCCTTCAGTTACAGGAGCATCAAAACCAACTCCTTCCTCCATCTCGCGGCCATCGCCGAGATGACGGGTCTCGACAATGGTCAAACCTTCGACATCACGAGGAGTGACAAACGCGACACAGTAGTCCTTGTCCTCTTCTTTGTATGCTGACCCAGGCAGGACAAAAACCTCATTCGCGGCGGCGATTCCGCAAATCATAACCTTTGCCCCACGTACGACAATACCATCGTCGCGCCTTTCCACAACTCGTAAATTCATGTCGGGATCATCCTGTTGATGCGGCTTTCTGGTGCGATCCCCCTTCGGATCGGTGAGCGCGCCGGAGATGGTTATATCCCGCTTTTGAGCATCTTTCAACCACGCGAGAAATCTCTGATGATAATCTACGCCGAGATCATTTTCCATATCCCACGTTGAGGCATACATGGCATTCAGTGCAGTCCATCCCGCACATCGTCCGCCTGTGCAGGTTCCGGTTCTGTGGAACATCAGGCGTTTCAACCGTGAATTCGCAATCTGATCTTCAGGACTCTTAATGATTGACAGATAACGGGAAATCGGTTCATCGATCAGATCGGATTGAACTGTAACCATCTCCCTGAACTCGGGATCATGCTGCATCTTGAATACCTGTCCGTGCCCTTCGACAGTGCGTTTTGTTGCGGGGTAAGTCGTAACATCCTCGATGAGTTCGCCGAATTTGTGAATATTCGGCCTCATCTTTCTGAGCGATTCAAGATATTCTTCGTATGTTTTGAGAGCCATGTGTCCTCCTTGAGAAGTAAAATACAATATAGCAACAATAAACCACAAATGTTTCACCGATTCAAGGTGATTCGGAGAGGAAACACCTGTCCTTGCTAATACACTGTTGTTCAGTTACATTGGCACCCATTGCAACAATGAGTGCGACCAATCATCAATTGGATGGAAACATTGGGACAATACTTCGGAGAAACTCTTGCACTGCTGACTGCAATCAATTGGGCGTTTGCAGTTATCTTGTTCAGGAAAAGCGGCGAATCGGTACATCCGATCGGACTTAACCTGTTCAAGAATATCCTCGCAATGGTTTTAATTATCCCTACGATGTGGATCACGGGAAACACTCTGTTTAGAAATGTCCCCGCTGCCGACTACGCATTGTTACTCGTCAGTGGCGTCATAGGAATCGGACTTGCCGACACATTATTCCTCAAGAGTCTAAACACTCTCGGAGCAGGACTCCTCGCAATCGTGGATTGCTGCTACAGTCCGTTCATCATTTTACTGTCGATAGTATTCCTCGGTGAATCGCTCGCTTTGCTGCAAGTGATAGGTGTAGTGTTAATCGTTGCCGCAGTACTTACCGCTCTCAATGAACGCAAATCAAGCAAGGCTAACGGCCACAAAATAGTCATTGGAATCGTCTGGGGCGTCCTTGCGATGGCTGCCAATGCGGTTGGGATTGTGATGATCAAACCGCTCCTCGAACAATCACCGATACTGTGGGCTACGGAGATAAGATTGCTCGGAGGAGTGATAGTGCTGGTTGTCGCACTGCTCCTGCGCAGAGACAGACGATCGATAATATCATCAGTGATTTTATCTAACCGATGGGGCTATACAGTCTCCGGTTCATTCATGGGCGCTTATGTTTCAATGCTGCTATGGCTTGCAGGGATGAAATACACAGAGGCGTCTATTGCATCGGCATTGAATCAAACGAGCAATATATTCATCTTCATACTCGCGTGGCTGTTCCTGCGGGAAAGCATGGATCGGTACAAAATACTCGGCATTGTGCTCGGTGTAATCGGCGCAATCCTGGTCACTCTCGGTTGACCAGTTGTAATTGCTGCACTTTGTTCGCAATGAACAAGCCACAGGTGACATACTCGCTGTGGCTGCTTCAATAATTGTTCGACAAAGCCGGACAGGAAGGCAAAGCCCGCCACAATTGACGGGCTTTTCGACCTGACTGCGGTTAATAAGAGGATAATAGCGGATAATACTTATTCTATCAATCAAGTCTAAACTCGATGGTATATGATGTCCAGCAAGCTATAGGCTGATCGCTCTGAATTGCAGGGCTCCAAAATCCTTCCAAGGCGGCCTGAAGTGCGGCCATCTCGAATCCGATATTCTTTACACTACACAATTCCACATGAGCATCAAGAACATGACCATCAACATCAATCAACACACTCACAATCACTGTTGCTTCGACGCCGGCTTTTCTCGCCATATCAGGATAAGACGGAGACACCAAACGAACCGGTTCCGGCTTAACCTGATAAAAAATATACTCTCCCCGAACAGGGAGCTGCTTAATGATATCCTTCTTGAGATTGCTAATCTCACGATCATAATCACTGTCACCGACACCCTGATGAATCGCATACTCCTGTTCAATCTTTGATGGCATTATTCCGATTTCTTCGGGATTCCAATCACCGAGAAGATATTGTGAACCAAACTTCGGAAGTGTTTTCTGCACTTCCCTGTAGATTTGCGCATCTCTTAGTTCCCCAATCGGAGGTGGAGGTGGAAGTTCAAATACGTTTCCATCCGGTCCCATTGAAATCGTCTTTATGACTTTATTAAGTGGAACAGGGGCGGTCAG
>JAJRZO010000522.1 GCA_024275215.1 Candidatus Zixiibacteriota bacterium
AGGCGAGTGGTTTGAAAAGTTTGCCTTCCGCCGCCTGCATTGTGAAAACCGGCAGGAACGAAACCACAGTCGTTGCAATCGCTGTCAATACGGCACTGCCGACTTCCGATGTTGCCCGGAAGATCACCTCCCTGCGGTTATCACCCGGACCCGCAGCATCGAGATGTTTCAGGATGTTCTCACATATAACTATGCCCATGTCGACAATTGTACCGATAGCAATCGCAATCCCTGACAGTGCTACGATGTTGGCGTCAACACCGAACATTTTCATTGCAATGAATGTCATCAGCACAGTAAGAGGCAGCAGCCCTGAAATGAGTAATGAACTGCGTAAGTGCATCACCATCATCAGCACGACGATTATTGTAACGAGAATTTCATCGATAAGCGCAGTATTGAGTGTTCCGAGTGTTTCATAGATGAGACCTGTACGATCATAAAATGGAACGATTGTCACCTGCGAAACACGTCCATCGGAAAGAGTCTTTTTAGGCAGGCCGGGAGCGATTTCCTCGATTTTGTTTTTGACATTCTTGATTGTCGCGAGCGGATTCTCACCGTAACGAACGACGACAACACCGCCGACAACCTCGGCTCCCCCCTTATCGAGTGCGCCTCGTCTCAGCGCAGGACCAAGCGAGACAGTTGCAACATCCGAAATATAGAGCGGCACATTATCTGATTGTTTGATGACAGTTCTTTCAATATCTTCAACACCCTTTATAAATCCCAGCCCACGAATAACATATTCCGCCGTGTTGATTTCGATAGTTTTTGCGCCTACATCGACATTTGACATGCGTACCGCGTTAAAGACTTCAGTAAGGCTGATATTATTGGCTCGCATCGCGTCAGGATTGACGTCTATCTGGTATTCCTGTACAAAACCGCCAACCGAAGCAACTTCTGAGACACCATCAGCAGACTGCAAAGCGTAACGAACCGTCCAGTCCTGTATCGATCGTAATTCATGTAGATCCCATCCGCCTGTAGGATTGCCATCCTTATCGCGTCCCTCAAGAGTGTACCAGAAAACCTGCCCCAGAGCTGTGGCGTCCGGCCCCAATGCGGGCTGTACCCCATCGGGAAGAGTGCCGCTCTGTAGTGAATTCAGCTTTTCAAGGACACGCGAGCGTGACCAGTAAAATTCCACATCGTCTTTGAATATGACATAAATGCTTGAGAAACCGAAGAATGAATAACTACGGATTGTTTTAACGCCGGGAATTCCGAGAAGAGACACTGTCAACGGGTATGTTATCTGGTCCTCGACATCCTGCGGCGAACGTCCCATCCACTCAGTGAAGACAATTTGCTGGTTCTCGCCGATATCAGGGATGGCATCAACTGGAACAGGATTGCGAGGCAAGCCTGCGAGATTCCAGTCGAAGGGGGCGACCATCATACCCCATACGATCAACACAATAGTCAGGAGCAACACTACAAGTTTGTTCTCCAGACAGTATCTAATCACGCGGTCGAGCAGTGATCGACGCACATTGCTGTCACTTGTATGAGAGTCTATCACCGCTACATGCCCTCCATTTTCCGTGATGGCAACACCTGTTTTTCCTCGGTACAATTGGCCATAACTCCGCCGAGGAATGGATTGTACATTGTGTCAACATCCTGAATCCAACTTGCACCGCCGTTTGTGGTTGCGTGGGGGCAGTGGATCAGGTAGTAATCCTTGTTCTCACTGTGTCCGTATTTTTCATGCAGAGTGATAATTTCTTCCGCCACCGGCAGGAAAGAAGTTCGCGCTACTGCCAGATCAGGAGATTGAGCACCCTTTTTCGCCAGATTTGCAAGTCCATTATCTTCAATGTCTGTTTCACGCAAAGCGATCATCTCGTCGGCGAACTGTCGATAAGCCTCGCGAATTTCTGTAAAGTCATCAAAAGTCAATGCTCGTTGAAGACGGAAATAGGCATGGTACACTTTTGTCAGGGGATCCCCATTGTTGCTCGATTGTGGCTTTGTGGTTTCGCCATTCGGTGGCAGCGGTTTTTCGATACTGCCGCAACGCAGCATCGATTCACCATAGAATGGGTTGTAAACTGTGTCTACTTTTTGCAGCCAAAAAGCTCCGGCATTATCACGTGCCATCGGACAGAAAGTCAAATAGTAATTTGTTTCGCTGGGATGGCCAAACGTGTCATGTAGTTCGATTGCCGCCAGGGATGTATAGTAGAAAGCATCACGAGCGGCTGCGATATCCTTCGCCTTTTCTCCTTTTTGACTCGCACTGATTATAGCTTTGGATATTTCCATCCAGCGCATGTGTGCTTTATCCTTAAACAGTTCCATATCGACTGACTGCGCCGTTTTAACGATTTCTACAAACGCATCCTTTGCCTCTTCCAGATTATCGCTTGCAAGAGACATTTGTAAGTCGAAATAGGCGTCATACAAAGGCGCCAGTTCAATCAGTGCTTCTTCGCAGTCATCCAGGCGTTTGGCGGTACCTGCTTCGTATGTTATTGTGTTAGCGTGTTTTTGGCTTCCAGTATCAGATCCAGTCGCCGTTTGGCCATGTTGATGGCCGGACATCGTTGCGCCGCCTTCAGGTGACATCATACTGGGTTTAGCTTGTATCTGAAGTTCGCTGTCTATACGGAACGCCCCGTTGGTAACTACGAGTTCCCCCTCCTGCAATCCTTCTTTGACGATATAGTAATTGCCTGCGCGCGGTCCCAGTACGACTTGCCTGCCTTCAAAGATGGGCTGTTCATCACTCGGCAATTCGACATACACAACTGCTCGCTTGCCTGTAATAAGGGGCGCGCTGACTGGTATCAACAAAGGTGCTTTATTATCTTTTGTATCTCCTGAGCTGAATCCGAGAGATTCGGCTTTGACCAGAGACATGCCGCAGACATCACATGTGCCAGGATGATCTTTGACGATTTCAGGATGCATGGGACTGATCCACTTGCCGGCCAATGATGGTTCAATCACGAGACCGGCATCATCGAGGCGCGAACGAACCAGTCCGCTTATAAACATCTCCGGCTTCAGGCGGCCGTTTTTGTTTGAAACTACCGCGCGCACATCGACAGTCCGAGTCTTTGGATTTACCAGCGGATTTATAAAGCTAATTATCGCATCGAACTCCTCGCCTGGAAAAGCGGGAGATGTGAACGTTAAATGCTGTCCATACCGTAACCAGGGAAGGTCAGATTCGTATGCTTCAAATATCGCCCACAATTTGCTGAGATCAGCTATAGTATAGATTCTTGTGCCTGTAGAAACATACATTCCTTCTTTCGCATCTTTGTGGACAACGACGCCGCCGATCGGAGCCGTAATTGTCAAGTGGTCTGATGCTTTTCCTGATTGCTCGATGTCTTCGATTTGCTTTTCCGAGAGTCCGTAGAGTCTCAGTTTCTCTCGTGCGGAGATAAGAGTTTCTTTTGCAGTTGATTTCAGCACCGAGCTGCCTGTCTTGCTGAGAGCATCAACAGCCTTCATCGCCTGCAACAACTCCTCCTGAGTGGAGACCAACTCAGGAGAGTACATGTGAACCAGATGATCACCTTTCGCCACTCGTGCGCCTGTGAAATCGACAAACAACTTGTCGAGACGTCCCGGAACCCATGCGGTTATGTATGACAGTTTGGCTTCGTCATAATCTAATTTCCCGACCATGCGAATCTCACGTTCCGCATAATCGCGTACAACCGGAGTGGTCTCGATTCGAGCCAGCTCCATAGCGGTTTCTGACATGCGGATCTGATTCGGATCAAGTTCATCGCCCCCGCCTCCGGTCTCGACCGGGATCAGGTCCATGAAGCATATTGGGCATTTGCCCGGTTTGGGCAACTGTATCTGCGGGTGCATCGAGCATGTCCACAGAGTCGGCTCATCAGCGGCTGAATTTGCAGAATCATGCTCGCTGCCCACAGTGTTTGTTGGCGGTGAATCACCACTTCCCAGGATTAGGGCTCCAAGGAAGAACATCACTACCGCAACAACCAGCGTACCGATCATCGCCGAGCGACCGTGCGGAATCAGGTCGCGCCAGGTTGATTTTGTTGTTTGTTCGTTACTCATGACGATTCTCCTTGAAGCCTTGCATCAGGATCATTTAATGGTCTTGTCCGTCGTGACCGCTATCTTTCTGATCCATCTTCTCCATTTTCATCTTCATCTTTTTGCTTTTCTTATCCTGCTCAGTGGGTTGTGAAGTCTGATCCATTTTCTTTAGAAACTTTTGCGGATCCTCGTTGAAAGTCCCCCGGCATTTCTTACAGCAGAAATAAATGCGGCGGCCTTCATAATCGGTGAAAATTTCTTTCTCTGCCAGCTTCTCTCCGGAGACCGGACAGGTAGTCTGAATGTTTTCAAACAAGACACCTTCAGCGGCAGCTTTCTTGAAATACTTGTCCGGATCGGCTTTGAGTTTCTTGGAACACATCGGACAACAGTGGTAGACACGCTGACCCTGAATGTCGGTATAGAAAGTCGAATCGATTTTGCCGCCCATCACAGGGCAGTTTGTCTGATTCTTCAGTTCCACCGGAACCGGCTTCGTGTTCTTTGCAGTCTGCTCCTTAGCAAAAGCCAGAGCACCCATAGCCAGAAAAAGGGTTGCAAACAATGTGAGTCGGGTTGTGAGTTTCATACTCATACTCCTTGGTTTGGGTTATTTCTTGAACTTATTTAGTTCATATCCGCTTAGCATCTCCAGCTCGGCGGCAGTCTTGGCGAGCCGGACTTTTTCTCGTTCAACAGTCAGTTGAAAATCGAGCAACTGTCGCTGAGCATCCAGTACATTGAGAAAATCCGTATTTCCAGCCTGGTATGAAGTGTAACTGGCGTTGAGTGATTGTTCA
This sequence comes from Candidatus Zixiibacteriota bacterium, assembly GCA_024275215.1. Taxonomy (GTDB): domain Bacteria; phylum Zixibacteria; class MSB-5A5; order JAABVY01; family JAHJOQ01; genus JAJRZO01. The sequence continues at coordinate 4,842 of JAJRZO010000522.1, forward strand.
GCCTTTGGAACGAGACCATCGCGATAGAGTCGAGTTTTACGCAGGGCGTCGGTGTAGTTGAACAACACTTTCTCGGTAAAAGCGATTAGCTGATTTCCCTTGTCTTCGTAACTGTACTCCGCCATCCGCTGGCGGGCATGCGCTTCCGCATTGCGAGCTTTGTTCTTACCGAACCAGATGGGAAGCGATGCGCTTACTCCTATCATCCAGGGATCCTTGCCGCTTTCGTCCAGG
>JAJRZO010000523.1 GCA_024275215.1 Candidatus Zixiibacteriota bacterium
CATAATCGATGGTGAACTGTCCGGTAGCTGAACCGACGGTGACATTCAGTTCGGCAAGCACTTGCGTCCCAGCAGGGATAACATCGCAAAAGCCGCCAACATCGCAACCCCAGATGCGGAATTTGTCAGGGTCAGCGCCATCTACCATCGACAAATCAGATCCATTATCCGTTCCACAAGCAACGTTCAGAGTTATGGAATTGATTGTCGCGAAAGCGCCACCACTGGCAGAAACCACGTCAGCTATCAAGTCAAAGCACTTGATTGCTTCATTGGCTGTCACATTTACAACAATAACATCATCACAGTCATGCACAAGGTTATTGTCACTGACAAATGTAACTTCCGTCTGGGCAAAAACGGAACCACTAAAGACAAGAAGCATTAACGAGGCCAGCAAAGTAAGAACGCTTAGATTTTTTTGCTTCATTACTATGCTCCTTCGAATTTTAGTTACGGTCTGTCAGGTTTCATTTCATGAAATCCTGACTTTCTAACTCTCCCCCTCAATTCGCGTCGTAGGACGCATCTAAATCCCTACACGACACAAAACAGTAGGTACGCCAAGTTCTGTCCTATCTCGTTATGTAGGTAAATCTTCGGGGTAGCTTACCAAAACACGAAGTTCTAATAAACTTGTTTCTCGTGCAGATTTTCAGTACAGAAGTAAAACGAATACAATTCCCTAGACGTTGCCAAGATACTAAATCCCTGATCGATGTCAAGCGAAAAATGCAATTAAATTGGGGAAAATATTTGTGCTCGGCAACGATCATCCGGCAGAAAAAATGTGGCCCGGAAAACCGAGCCACATAAAGAATACTTATCGCGTCTGGTTCATCAGTGTCCGGAAGAGTCCGCAGGCTGCTCCACCGCGCGCTCTCTTGCTGCGAGAGCGCGATCTATCGGCTGAACGCCTGTCCCGCCGAATGCGTCGATTTCTATATGAATCCTGTCATCGACCATCAGTATATCGTCCTCGGGAATTACAATTCCGTAGTTCGACATCCGTATGTCAAATCCGGCCTTTATTTTCAAAATATCGCCCGGAAGACGTTTCGCCGTTATATCATTGCTCTCAAAATAGATAAGTTTCACCGCACAATTGACCGTATCAAGCACCCCATGCAGCGAGAATTCACCTCTGGCGGAAACTTCTGCAACACCCTCATTACTAAGGACTTCAACATCTGTTTTCTTGAATTTCAACAGCTTGAAACTGGCGTCAGGGAAACTGTCAGTCATCAGATAAGCGTCCGAGACTATTTGCGAATCTCGGCTCTCAACTCCGGTTCCAAGTGATTTCAAGTCAAACTCAAAGTACGCCTGAGGGTTATCCGAAAGCGAGTCAAGGTCAAGCTGCACATAACCGTAGAGAGCAGAACCAACTCCCAGGATCGTCTCAAGCGGAGCTTCGGACTTAAAAGTAACAATATTTCGACCGGCACTGTCATCGAAGAAAAACTTGCTGATACGAACAACAGCGGTGTCTGAAGTATTCTCAGCCTCCTGAGCAAGAGCCACAGCGCTGTAAGTCCCAAAAAGAAGCAAGGTTATCAACAAAACCCGTCTCATTTTCCATCCTCCCAGATTATTTTATACAAAAAACAATACTTTCCACATGAAACAGAGCAAAACTCATAAGGGATATAATCAAACACTTACGCAGCGCTAATGCAAGCGAAATTATTCATATATTGCTATGCCGCTTGCGGAGAAAGAACCCGAATATATAGACGCATGCGCATATTTTATAAGTATCCTGATCTGCACGATTATCTTTCTCATGGGTATATCCACTACAAAAACCGCACATTTCACCTAAAACCCACGCTTCTCCTGTAAATCAGGATTTATATATAGCATATCCTGCATATAATAATATTGTAGCGAGACCTATTCCCGCTGCCTCTCCAGAGTGTACATTACATAAAGCGTTCCTGGATCGGATCGACAGGATTTCATAAGTTGTTGTATTTTAGCAGATAGCGTCGTACTAAGCAAATTGCGAGAGGGATAACATATTGATTATTGCGCATATATTATGCGGGTGTGTTAAGCATTGCCGCTCCGACAAATCCGGCTTGATTGCCAAGGGTTGCTCTCTCAACCCCGAACTGTGCCGTGCCGGGTCCGATGGCTTTTTCACGAAGTGCTGATTTGATTTCCAGAATATACCGATCTCCGCCTGCGTCGGGAAGTCCTCCTCCGATCACAACAAGCTGAGGATCGATAATAACCATAACCGAGGCGAGGCCGATAGAGAGATATTTTATACAGAAATCAACTGCGCGAAGAGCTGCAGGGTCTGATTTTTCATAAGCCGCGCCGAAAATATCTCCGACTGTCAGCTTTTCTCCTGAATCAAGCTTCTTCCTGAGAAGTGATTTTTCAGAACCAGACTTCACATAATTTGTCGCCAGCGAAACCAGTTTTGTGGCTGAAGCATAACGTTCCATACAGCCGAATCTGCCACAGTTGCACTTCTCGCCATCTGCCTCGACTGTCACATGACCTATTTCCCCTGCAGCGCCATAGGCACCTCTGTAGAGTTGACCGTTCAGAATCAACCCGCCACCGACTCCGGTGCCGACTGTAACAGCCAGGATATCGGAGAATCCCCTGGCTGCTCCGAAAAGATATTCAGCGAGAGCCACGGTATTGGCATCATTGTCAATATAGACAGGGATGCCGAGTCGAGTTTCAAGATACTCCTTCGGATTCGTCTTCTCCCAGCCGGGTATGTTCGGTGATATTCCGACAATCCTGCCGGTATCGCGTTCGACAGTGCCGGGAGTCCCCAGACCGACATACTCCAGAATGGCACCCATTTCCTCAGCCTCAGAAATCAGATCGTGAGCACAATCGGCAAGTTGAGCCAACAGCACATCAGGGCTTTCATTTGCTTTCGATGCGGTGACATGAGCGTTTACGACAGAACCATCTGCGCGACAGAGACCGTATTTGATCGAAGTCCCGCCGAGGTCAATTCCTGCATATATTTTTGCCATAGTCATCTCCGGCTTTCTCAGATCGGATAAGTCAATAACGTCAGGAGACACGCCGATGTCAATTTGAAACACTCGTGGTCGGTACTATCGAACAAAACCGCTTGCGTAAAGTCTTGCACAGGATTTCATTCCGACTGAGACATGGCAATCTCATGCAGGTCACGCTCACTTAGGCGGGATGAAAAAATCAGGTTCCAGGTGAGCCTGACTTACGCGGTTTTATCAGATTGAGCACAAGTTCGTGTGCCGTGTGTATAACATAGATGATTATACAAGATCGGTGGATGGATTATGGATAGTGAAAAACTTGCCGACAAATTCAAAGCCCTGTCGGATTCCACTCGGATGAGAATCCTTCAAATGCTTGACAAACGTTCACGATCCGTGAATGAAATTGTTGACTTTTTTACACTGACTCAGCCGACTATTTCCCGCCACCTCAAGGTGCTCAGGGACGCAGGACTGGTCAATGTCGAGCGGCATGGACAAAAGATGATCTACTCGCTGAATGTTAATGGTCTCAAAGAAGTCGCGTCGACATATTTTCACAGCTTTCGCTGTATAGCGAGAACGAAATCGAAGTAGAGGATCAAATTGTGAGATTTGCCAAATACATCATAGTGATTCTGCTGATGATTGTCCTGCCAACTGTAGTCAATGCGTATGACGGACCGCTCGTTGTGGATGATGCAAATCTTCTGGATGGCAGGCAACTACTCGAACTTGAATACGATGTGCAAGATGCGAACAGCAAACTCGGTATTAACCTTGTTATTCTCACAGTGGAATCGTTGAACGGGCAAAAAGTCTCGACCTATGCGAAAGCAATCATGCAGGTGTGGGGAATCGGAGAAAAGGACAAAGCCAATGGCCTGCTCCTGCTTATAGTCCAGGATCAAATGACAGCATATTTCGAAGCAGGAAAAGATGTCGGCGATCCGGTCACACCGGAACTCCTTGACCGAATCAAGAATGAGCTTCTTGAACCTGCTCTCAAAGAGAAGCAATACATGGAAGGTCTGACGGAAGCTGTAGCGGGTCTGACTCAGCCGTGGCGAGAGCCGAAAAACCTCACGGTATTCCTCTGGATCATACCCGCGCTGATAGTGGCCGCACTTGCATTCGCCAATACGCTGAATCGAAAGACGCGGCGATGCCCTAATTGTGAAAACAAAATACGCCCTTCAGTAATTCGATGTCCACACTGTCTCGCTGAAATACGACCCGCCCCGAACGATCCATGTCCGTGCGGATCGGGAAAAACTTACAAGGATTGTTGTCTTGATACGCATCTTGATGGCCGCGAATCTTTCAGGATTCAATTCCTGAGATTTCTCGATGTCCGATATCTTCTATCGCTTTCCACCCAGTTCGGCGGATTCACTGCGGGAGGCGCGGGGGAACTGTCAAAGCAACAGGATAAATCCCAACGGTCTGATATTTCAAAAACGATCGGGGGATGGTAAATGGAACAGCTTTTTACACGCAATGATCTGACTGATATATCTGGAATTGTAAAATACTTTGAGCAGCAGACAAGCTGTGAACTTGTTGTACGTATCACTCATGACCGTTCTGATCCTGAAGAAGCTGCCCAGATCGAGTTTGACCGTCTTGGTCTGAACCGACATGAGGGACGGCTCGGTGTTTTGTTGTACATCAACTTATTCCACCATCGATTCGTGATTCTCTCAGGCTATGGCATCGTGGAAAAACTTGGTGAACACTGGGCTGATGAATTCGCAGAGATGCTCAGCGACAGATTCAGGAAATACCAGTTCGGATTTGGTCTGCATGATATTGTTTCTCGCATGGCAAACAAGCTCAAAAAGCATTTTCCTCCGAAGAGGTCATCCGGGAACTCTTAACATCTTGTACCCGGCAGATGTCCGGAGGTTGTCTCAAAAGTCCTGCTTAGCTCAAGCGGGAAGCAGGCCCTGTCATTCCCGCGAAGGCGGGAATCTATTGAATGCGTCGCTGTTAAACAGGCTCCCGTCTTCGCGGGAGAGACACTACTTTTTTTCGCAAAAACCACCTGCCTGCATCTGTACCGGCAGTTCTTGTGTCCGCAGAAAGCGGGTGTGTGAACTGACGGGATGTGGAAACAATCTATGGAAATGACTTACAGAAAATCGCCGGACATACGCCCGGCGATTTCGTTCCCACTATGTATCTGATAATCTACATTACACGAGTGATTCTATCACATAGACTTCAGTCTGGCTCTGACCTTCACCGTAGCCGTTTTCCTTTTCCTCGACAACAAGCGCCATAGGCTTCTCGTCAGTCCTGATCGTCATGAACAGACCATTGCGCCCTTTCAATTCAAACGCGCTTTCCACCGTCCCCCCGATGATTTTTCTCAGATCCTCTTTCAACGTTTCGGTCATTTCTGCCTCCATTCCGAGAGAAGAGTTACATCATGTCACGACAGGCACAACCGCTTTGCACTTGCCGCATTTATTACCTTCGAGTCCAACAATTCGAATACTATATGCCGATCTGGAAATCAGCGTATTGCCGCAATGCGGGCAGATTGTATCAGACGCGCTCTCGACAACGGCGTTGCCGACGTACACAAAATCAAGATATTCCCGCGCCAGATTGTATGCGCGCTGCAGGGTCATCATCGGAGTTGCGTCAATATCGATCTTGTGATTGGGGAAGTATCGTGATATATGAAATGGGATATCCCGACCAAGCCCCGAAATCCATGTCACAAGATCGCGGATATCATCATCGGAATCATTAAGACCCGGAATCAACAGATTCGTCACCTCGACATGAATTCCGGCTTTGACACATGTTTCGACAGTATTCTTAACAGCAGCGAGATCACCCTTGCAGATTCTCCTGTAAA
>JAJRZO010000524.1 GCA_024275215.1 Candidatus Zixiibacteriota bacterium
AACTGTAGCGTTTCCGGCAGAGCTTGTCAAATTGATCGTGATCGATCCATTGTATTCGCCTTCAGTCGCGATCGGGCCGATTGTGAAGACGAGATCGGCTGACGGATTGATACCGGCAGTGATAGTACCGCTGGGAGTGCCATGAATCCATGACTGATCCGGAGAGGAAGTGTAATCGATCGGAACATTGCCGGTGTTTCTGACTGTGATAGTCATGTCGGCTGTAAAGTCGATCGTACAATCAACTCCGCCATTCGGTGCAATCGGCACGAACGCGCTTGTCGGCTCGACAGCATAACCGAAAGTACCTTCCGGTACGAAACAGTCATAAGTTGTCCACATCAGAGCGTTGTTCGTGACTTCACCTTCCTGACAAGGATCAGTAAAGACTGACGCTCCCGGATGATTATCATCAATATACTCGATATGAACGACACCAGTCGAGTACTTGGACATGGTAGCCCAATGCTCGCTATGGCAGTCGCCAGCCACACAACCGTTGGTAAAGGTGTTGGTAATGTCGACCGCAGTACCCTGCTTCACGGCTGAACCTGTACCAGCGTTCGTGAAGAAGTCGTATTGTGGAGCAGCGGGATCCGGGCCCCATGTGATACCGCCGTCGCTGGAGGCTGTCAGGAATATATCGCCATTGAGGAAGTTTAAGTCTGAGTAATCACCTCCAACACTGTCTTCAACTACTCCTTCTGTCGTGTCAGGGTGAGCACCGAAACGAGTGAAAGAGACATAGAGTTTCTCATCGCACTCGGAGATGTTAGGCTTGCTTACCATGATGTTCCATGCTCCAGTGTTCGAACACTGAGTGTTGGCAGGACTTCTGAACAGGTAAGGATTGGTGGCGTCGTAAACAGGAGTGATTGCCTGATTCTGATCATCCCAATGCCACATCATTGCCTGATATAGTGCTGAACACTCGCCAACAACATATCTCGGAGTATTCCACACTATGTGCAGCGTTCCGAGATGGTCGTAGAGTGCTGTAACATCGGTGTACGCCATGTATTCCATCTGGCTGACTGGAAGAGCCCCACCCTGAGAGTAATCAGTGATGTTCTGTACTGGTCCCCAGGAGACTCCGCCATCAGTGGACTCGCGATAGACAATATCATTGATCCACTGCGTTGAGAAGTTACAATCAATCTGAGGGTCTCCGTCAGGATAGATATACTTGGTGTAAACAATGGCTACTTTGTCTGAAATCGGATCTGAACGAACTATCGGACTGATGTCGTAAGACTCATCAATATAGTAACCGAGAGTGTCGGTTGGCGCACCGGGACAGGCATCCATAGTGTCGTTGACAACACGATAGTAAATATAAGATTGAATCTCACCTAGTGGAGCGTCAGGTCCGGGGTTTTCACAGGTGATGACATGGTAGACAGAATCTCCACCTACAAGATCATAATCTACGACAGGCCAGAGATATTCGCTGTTGATTTCATAACCACCAGACTGAATTCCATCACAGTTTGCCGGATCTAAAGCAACAGAGTTCCTCGGGCCGGGAAGTGTTATGTCGCCAAATGTGCCTACCGGCGCAGGCGCAGATTTGTCAGAACCTACGTGCGGCAAGTAGTTTCCGGGAGGACCTTCATGCCAGGCTGCAACTGCCTGACCGTTGGCATTGACATCAATCGTAGTATATCCACCATTTGCACCGGTGAATGAATGGCCGCTGCCAACGCCTGAACCGTGAACCCACGAATTAAGCATGAGATTTCGTGAGTTATAATAGACTGTCCTTGTTCCAGTCGGACTTATTCTGCACATCCAGACGAAATGAACGTAAGGAGTGCCAAATACACTGGGTGCATAGACAACCTGCCTGCCCATCGAGCCATTATGCTGAAACTCGTAGTATGTCGTTCCTACAGTATCACCGGGTGGTTGTGGGGGAGGAGCGAAGCGCGATGGACTAAAACTCGGTGAATCGGCGTCACCGGGTTCATCAACTCCGCTGATGAGTTTTTGAGATTGGAATTGAACCTCTGGACGAGTACTTTTGAGTTCTCTGTCGTTGGCCATTGCCGTTATGCCAAGGATCAATATCAGGACAACAGCGAAGCAAAGAACTTTACTTCTTTTTTTCATAGCGTTACCTCTTTCGAAGTGTCTCATCTGAGGTGTCGTGCAAGCTGTGTGGTTGAGAGCTAAACTGCTTTTAACAATACTTTACTTTTCATGCCCCCACAACTGCGGCAGGATTCCCCATACCTGCCTGTCTGTCCCTATGGACTACAGATCGGTTCTGTAACGCAATCGGCGCCTGCGATAACAAATCCGTAACCGGGCAGCTCAGATTTTGCAGGTGCCTTTTGCTGGAATCATAGTCATCCTCCTCTTCTTTTGTTAACGATTGCCTGGCTGATTACCAGATATTGCGATACGACAGTTTTTCTAAGACTCTGATTTGGCGGTTTGATAAAAATCCGAAAAAGAACTACTTGCTCAACCGACTTCGCATCCTCCTTCCAAAACACG
>JAJRZO010000525.1 GCA_024275215.1 Candidatus Zixiibacteriota bacterium
GCGATAAGCTCCCCCTGCATTGCAGTTGCCTATGTTGACGGTCACGCTTCGGCTGCTACTGTTACTGGCATGAAGGTGGGGGACGAGCTTATTCAGGTGCTCCATTTCACAGACGCGACTGGCTTCAAGCTGACAGACGACATCACATCGTCTTGCGCTGTCTCAACAACTTCTGACAATACCATGACATGTCCCGACACCGCCAGCGACAAGTTGTTCGTCATGTGGCATAGTGCTGACGGATCTGCTGGGACTACATTCTCGGCGTTGAACCTCAATGTCGCAGCTGTGGCCGGCGGGGCTGCTGACGCTCAACTCACTTGCGCAGGCACGACCGTCAACGATGTCGTAGTCTGTGGGTTGCATTTGACCTCTGGCGCTGTGACTGGTTTGATTCCTCAATCGTATTTCTCAATCCCTGCTGCTGGGAAGATTTCCTACAGCACTTACGAGGCTACGACTGGCGATGTCATTTTGGTTTATTGGATCGGTGCCGATGAGAGCCTGAAGCAAAACATTGCTTCACCTTGCCTCAAAAGTGCAAAGGCGGCGACCGTCGTGGCTCCAACATCGGCGATCAGCGTACCCGGCATTGAAATGGACGATACGATCATCTCGGTTATTCATTTCGATAGCTCTGGAGTCTATCAAGCCGATGATACTGCCAACTGCTCAGTTTCAACAACTGAAGACGGAAAGATATACAGCACGACGACTTTCGGCGCGACGGATCAAAGTCTTGTTGTGCTGTTTCACGATGCAAGCGCGTAACACATAACTCTCAATGACTGGAGTAATTATGTCAGGAGAATCTAAGCCTCAAAGAAGCACGATGACAAAAAAACAAGTAACGACAGTTACGGTCGTGTCATCAGCGAACAATTCAGAAGAACTGAAGAGTATGCTGGAACAGAACATCGGGCATTTGCCGGTTGAAAATTTCAGGCTACAGGAAATTCAATCTCCTCGAACCGACATCAAGATGTTCCTGCTCTTCAAGACGGAGCGTGCATAATGGGTACTGATAACAATGCAACATTTAATGATGGCGCCCTCAGTGATGTCGCCGACGTGAAGGCGCAGGCCGCACTCCGGAGCGATGAGCATGTCGTCAGCATGGCTGAGTATGCGAAACTGAAAGACAGGGACGACAAGCTTTCCGCCATTGAAAGCAAATGGATTTATTTGCGCCACAACAAAGCGAGCGATTCGGAGATTGTATCCGAAATACGCCTAATCATCGAGGCGTCATAGGAGGCGTTGTCATGAATGAAGATGAAAAGATTGACAAGGCCACTTCTCCCGAATCGTCCAATTTGTCTGATGTAACATCTTCGGGCTTGGATCAGCTTGAGAAGATAAAAGAGACATGGAAGATGAACAAACATCTATTTCCAAGTCAATCCGACAAGCTCTTCAGGCGACTGAAAGCTGTGATTGAAGGTGAGTGATGGCACGATCAAGCGTCGCCATAATTGATCTTGACTATTATCTACTGTTCGACCAGAACACAGATGATGCTGCCGATTATAGCGAGTTCATCATGCCAGCAATTCTAACCGCGTCAACCCTCATGGAGCAGATGACCGGTCGGAAGTTCATTACCGATTCCGAGGTTGAAATATTCGCAGGAAACGGAATGAACGAATACTACGTAAAGCAGGGTCGGATTCTCGACAGTCCGACTCCTGCTCTCTATTACTGGGATGACACCGACTGGACGGCCTACACCGATACAACACTTTACTACGATGGTGATGGGGGGCTGGTATATCTTCGGGACGGTTATACCTTTTACAAATCAAGTTATGGGCCGAACTGGAAGATCATTTATGATTGCGGATGGACTCAAGCGTCTATGCCTGCTGACGTCAAAAACGCGTGTGCCACATTGGCAAAGCTGCTGATGGTTCAAGCCGATAAGATCGGCATTGCCAGTGAAAACTTCGGTGATGTTACGGCTACCTACAACCTGACGATACCAAAAGGGCTAAGAGAGCAAATCGAGAGATATAAGGTTTATCATCATGCCTAAGACAATCAGCATCAATAATGGGAATGGTACACTACGCAAGGCTGGAATGATCGTCAGCCTGGTTATCTTCTTTGCGATGGTGTGCGGAACGGCTATTGCAACCGTTAGCGCGCTCATTGACGTGAAAGATACTCAAAAGATCGAGATCGACGGTAAGTTCAACATCGTAGATCGACGACTGGATACGCTGGAGGAAAATGTTGACAGCAACGAATGCCTGGCAAGGCGAGTTGATGAGAAATTGCAAACGGTCACTCTTCAGCTTCAGCGTATCAGTATAAAGCTCGGCGTAGATCAGGGAAATTAAGATGCCTGTTGCATTACAAATCTCCGTAAAGCCAGCGCCGAGACTACTCAAGCTCGGGAAGATGGGCGAGCGACTGAACGTTGAGCTCAAGAAGCAGATGTTTGGCATGGGGCGATTGCTTCAGAGAAAGACTCGAAAGAATTTACGCGGCCCGATTTTGCAGAAGAGGTCAGGCAAACTTGGTCGCGATATCAAATATCGCGTCGATGGTGAGGTTGTAAACAACCTGAAGCTGACAGTCAGTTCCGATCTTGCCTATTCATCATTACAACACGAAGGATTTCCGAACCGCCCGGTGACGGCCCGTCAGCACGCCAATTCGCGATTCTACATCGAAGGTGTCGGATGGCGGCGGTTCAAGAAAGAAACTAAGACCGTCACATTCAAGCCGCACCCATACCTGACTCAGACCCTTGCTGAGAACCGCGAAAGATTGAGAAACTTTATCCGCGCAGCGATCAGGATGGCAAAGCAATGAGTAGTGTTCGCAACGATGTAATTGATGGGCTTAACACGGTGATAGTGGCGTCAAATCTCTTCACTACTAATTCATCATTTGAAGAAGCATCCGGAAGGCTGTCTCGACACAAGCTGCCTATCCTCATGGCCATTGATACCGGAGAGGATCAAATCAACGTGCAGGACGGCAGCGACATGCAGCTGTCATTTCCGTTTATCCTTCGCATGCGGGTAACGGCGGGGAATAGGGACAGCCTGCATGAGAAATTGAATATCGCCATCGACCAGGTACGTCAACTCGTGATCGACACGGAGGCTTCAGACATAAGCGGATATGCTCGCAACTGGCAATATGTCCGAACTGAGACCAACAGGTTCGAGCCGGGAGCAAGTACACCTCTTGCCGAGAGCGAGATAGAAACCAGAGTCACCTATATCCGATCAAAGGTGTCGTCATAATGAAGGCACAGGTTCAGGCACATACCAAGCTGAAGGCATTGCTGGACACGGCTCTTGCAGCGTCGGCACTCGGGACGATCAGTTCTGTCCACGACC
>JAJRZO010000526.1 GCA_024275215.1 Candidatus Zixiibacteriota bacterium
CTGCCAATGAGAACAGCCCTGCGGTAATCATCAGATGATTTCACAAGTTTGTAGGTCATGGCAGTCACCAGAATATACAAGGCGATTGGATGACTCAGAATCGGCAGGCGGCAATAATTGAGAATCAGGTTGATGCTCTTGTTGTCCATAATATTCGATTCGGGCGGAATCACAACATCGATCTTCACAGCCGAAATCACGAACAGCGCCGCAGATATGAGCAGGAAAACCGAGGCTGATCCAAGGTTAGCCTTAAGCAGGCGCCACAGACCGAAACAGTTGGCTGACCGTTGCCGCACCATCGCCAGCCAGAGCGCCCATGTCGAGGCAATGACTGATGAGACGAAAAGCCAGTCGTACAGTCCTGAGCTTTCGGTGACAATGAATGGTGCCGTTACTGAGGGCGCGACAAAATACAACGCTCCAAAGAGTACAAAGACAGCGATATAACTGAACGCTGTCAACCCTTGTCCCTGTGTGTTTCTTCTTTTGTTCATATTACCCAAGCACCCGCCGCGCCCCGACAAACGATTTGCGGTAGTATTCTTCTTTCATCGATGAAACAACCACTCCCCTGCTCTCCGAGGAATGAACGAATTTGTTATCGCCAATGTAAATCCCTACATGAGATGCGTGCTTGCCATTAAGCGAAAAGAAAACGAGGTCGCCATATCTGATATCGCGATAACTGACGCGGGGAAGTCCATTGAAAAGTTTTTTCGTATTGGGAGGAAGGTGCATATTGTCATAATCGCGAAATACAGCGTAGATCAGTCCCGAACAGTCGACTCCGAGTTTGCCATAGCCTCCGCGCCTGTATGGCGTCCCGATGTAGTTCTCAATAATACTCTTGAGCCTGTCCTGATTTAGCCCTGTTGGCTGGCTGCCTACACCGTCGTTATCCGGGTTCCCGTATCCGGTCTCCTCGATTGACGGCGGTCCCGGCGGCGCAGGTGAATATCTCACACTCGGCTGACATGCCAGCAACAGCATAACAAGCAGCGATAACCACTTCATACGGCTGCCTCCTGATCTTGAAACTAAGAGCGAGGTTCAGGCTGCGCAACAAAAAAGTAACGTAGGAATATCAAAGACCGACTGACGGATAGTCGATGTCAAATCTCCATTTGTAATATCGTCTCGCGAGAATGAAACCGGCCAACAGCAGTATGACATAAAAAGGCAAATAGATACAAGCGAACAGAGACAACGCAAGGATAGCGATCTTCGTCGACCTGATAATATCCCCCATGTGTCTTGTCATCAGAGCACGAATAAAGAATGGCAGTGAAATAAGTCCGGCAATAAGACAAGCATAATCACCAGTCATTTGCGAGAGAATGATCGACAGTATTACAAGAAACACCGAAACTTTCATTGTCGTTTTCTTTCCCCACTCGACGCCGTGAGTAATCTTTCTGGCGGCCTTGTCTCCCTCCCTGTCCGGCAAAGTCGTAGTCAGATAAATCGCGCCAACCCCGAAAAGGTATGGAAACGATTTGAACGCAGTCTCAAGTGTTACAGTGTCAATAATTGCCCAGCCGATCATAAACGGGATCATGCCGTGACCGAAAGCGTTCGACCAGTATCCATGAGAAGGTTTGCCCTTGAAATTGGTTATTGGATGCGAGTAGAGTATTCCGAGAATAAATACGGTCACAAAGAGTACACCGATTTGCGTACTGAGATAAAACCCGCCTGCCAGCGCAATCACATTCAAAACGATCGTGCACACATAGGCAGATGGGATCGAAATCATTCCATCAGCGAGAAAGAACAGTTTGCTGTTCGCGCGATCCGATTCGATATCATGAATCTGGTTGAATGTGTAAACCGCACCATAGAGACATGTGACAAATATCATCAACAGCCAGAACTCTGATCCGACGCCGGCAAATCCTGTCGTTGCAAGAGGCGATGCCCCCTCGCGGACATCGGCGGCACGCATACCGAGAATTATAATTGTCCAGACAGGTGGGAACAGCACCGGTCGGGTAAAAAATATGTAATCAAGCAGTTTCTTCATATCGCAAGATCGTGGTCAAGCGGTCTGCCCGCTTGATTTATGACTTGTAGGTCAAACGGCCTGCCCGCTTGACGCTACAGACGGTAAATGTCTACATCTGCCGACACAGCAACAAATTGATTAAGCAAATACCGATTTACTGCGTTGTTGTCAAGGTGAAATCAGAGAATATTCGGCAAGTAATGTTTGACGACTTATCATGGCTATGTGCACGGCACATGTCCATATGTGCAGAACTCAAGCATCTCTAGGTATTACTCACGTTCCAAGTGAACGTGAGCTACAAGACTAAGCTATCTATACACAACCGCAAGCATGAAGAAATAAATCATTGGGAGGGCGAAAAGCAGTGAGTCGAATCTGTCGAGTACACCGCCATGACCGGGGATGATTGTCGATGAATCTTTCACTCCGAAACGTCGTTTGAAAATCGATTCGACAAGATCGCCAAGCTGCCCGACAAGAGAAATCGCGAATGCGGCGAGCACCAATTGCCACACGGCAATATCCTTGAGCGCGAAAAACGAAAAGATAAATCCTGTCAGTGTGCCGAATATCATTCCGCCTGCGAATCCCTCCCAGCTTTTGTTCGGAGAAATAATGGGAGACATCTTGTGTTTACCGATCTGCGAACCGATGAAATAAGCCGCAGTATCGCATATCCAGATCACGGCGAAAGCGAACAATATCCAGATGCCGGCCTCACGGTAATCAGTATATTTCAGCAGGTCAGTTTCACGGATCAATACGAAGAAATTGAACATGCTCACATAAGTCAGTCCAAAAAACGTGTAAACGATTCTCGTGCTCGCAAGGGCGACATCGTGTCTGAATACTGCCGACAATGTAGTTACAGCAAAGCCGATCAGGAGAGAGTACAGCAACATCGACTCGCCATAATAGAACACCAGCCAGTTCGCCACAGGCAGCCAGATAAACAGAATGATTTGCGGAAAGAAACGAATTCGCGTCTGAGTCAGCTTCATGAATTCATAGAAACCAAGAACTGTCAGCAACGAAACAAACGCAACCAGTACCGCTTTGCCGAAAAGAACTATATTGACAAGAATAGGAATCGCAATAGCGGCAATAAGAACGCGCGTCGCGAGGTTTTTCATCTCAGCTTGCCGTCACCTCGCCAAACCTGCGGTTGCGGGTCTGGTAATCCAACACGGCTTTGAAAAAATCACTTTCACCAAAATCAGGCCAGAGCACATCCGTTACATACAGCTCAGTATATGAGGTCTGCCAGAGAAGAAAGTTCGACAGGCGTCTTTCCCCCGATGTTCTGATCAACAAATCAGGATCAGGCATGCCGTTGGTATATAAATACTTCGCGAACATGTCTTCATCGAGTTTGCGGGGATTGACAAGACCGCGTTTAATATCGCGCACAATCTTCTTTACAGCTTCGAGAATTTCAGTTCTGCCGCCGTAATTCAACGCGAGATTCAAAACCATCCCAGTGTTTTTCTTTGTAGCTTCCATTGCCTGCTTGAGCGCCCTTCTGCGCGAGACAGACAATCCGTCAATCTTGCCCATGGCAGTCAGCCTGATATTGTTACTGTTAAGTTCATCCACTTCGGAGCGCGTCTTCTCGTATAAAAGCCGCATGATGTGAGAGACTTCGGATTTCGGCCTTTTCCAGTTTTCGATGGAAAACGTGTAAAGCGTCAGTATCTTGATACCGATTCTTGCCGCAGCTTTCACGATAGTCTTGACTGTATTCACACCTGCATTGTGCCCCGAAGTCCTCGGCTGGCCACGCCTGCTCGCCCACCTGCCATTGCCATCCATAATGATTGCAACATGCTCAGGCAGATTACCATTCTCCGCTATCTTTTTTTCATAATTGATGCGCGGCACTTCGTCTTCCTCAGATTTCCATTATTTCGGCTTCTCGCCTGGACACCATTTCATCAATCTTCTTTGAATAGTCATCGATAAGTTTCTGCACCTGATCGAGACCGTCGTGCATCTGGTCTTCGGAGATTTCTTTGTTCTTCTCTGCCTTCTTAAGTTCATCATTGACATCCCGACGAATATTCCTCAGCGCAACCTTGCCATCTTCGCCGTATTTCCTGACAAGTTTGGCGAAGTCTTTCCGCCTTTCTTCAGACAAAGGCGGAATGGGTATCCTGATGATCTGTCCTTCAACCTGTGGATTGAGTCCGAGGTCCGATGTCTGGATCGCCTTCACAACTTCAGGTACGGCGGTTTTGTCCCAGGGTTGTACGACAATGAGCCGAGCTTCAGGCGCCGATATCGACGCAACCTGAGCTATCGGAGTCATAGTGCCATAGTAGTCAACTTTAAGACTCTCCAGGAGTGATGAAGATGCTTTCCCTGTGCGGACGGATGACAGTTGCTGAGCGACAGCATCAATCGTTTTTTTCATCCGCGCTTCTGCCGCGGCAGCTCTTTTATCCATTATTCCTCCCCGGTATGAACAGTAGTACCAACTGAATCACCTTGAATAACTCTCCTGATATTTCCCTCATTGTTCAAATCAAAGACTATAACAGGTATACCGTTATCTTTACAGAGAGCCGTTGCCGTGGAATCCATCACACGGAGATCTCGTCTTAACACCTCCATATATGATATGCTTTCGAATCTGACAGCGTTCGGATTTTCCACGGGATCTGAGTCATAAACACCGTCCACTTTCGTAGCCTTCAGCAACACTTCGGCGTTGATTTCCATCGCCCTGAGAGCTGCGGCAGTATCAGTAGTAAAATAGGGGTTACCTGTTCCTGCCGCAAGAATAATGACTCGACCTCTTTCGAGGTGTCTCATAGCTCTTCGCTGGATGTATGGCTCTGCGATTTTCTCCATGTTAAACGCAGTCATAACTCTTGTTTCCACACCGGTTTTTTCAAGGCAATCCTGCAGCGCCATCGCATTGATCACAGTCGCGAGCATACCCATATAATCACCTGTGACGCGATCGACACCGCGTTCGGCAGCCGCAAGACCTCGATAGATATTGCCACCACCAATAACAATAGCTATTTCTGTTCCAAGCTCTTTCGCGGATACGATCTCGCGAGCGACATACTCGAGCATATCGCTGTCAATACCAAAGCGAAATTTGCCTATCAGGGCTTCGCCCGAGAGCTTCAGAAGGACTCGTCTGAAGCGAGGTGCAGGCATCTACTCACCCAATGCGAAACGTTCAAACCTCTTGACAACGAGATTCTCGCCAAGTTTGCCAATCGTCTCGTCGATTATATCCTTGACAGTCTTATCCTGATCGCGGATAAACGGCTGATCCAGAAGACAGACTTCCTGATAGAATTTCTCAATTCTGCCGGTAACGATCTTGTCTACGATCTGCTCCGGTTTGCCCTCATTGAGAGCCTGCGCGCGGTAAATCTCGCGCTCTTTATTGAGAGTATCCTCATCGAGGTCATCCCGATGGACAACCTTCGGATTTGCTGCTGCAATCTGCATTGCGATATTTTTCGCGAGTTCTTTGAAATCATCTGTGCGTGCAACGAAATCGGTTTCACAGTTGAGTTCGAGGAGAACACCCAGCTTGTCGCCGGGATGAATGTACGATACGATCGCACCTTCCTTGGCAGTACGTCCCGACCTGGATGCCGCTTTCGCAATACCCTTCTCACGGAGAATGTCCACAGCTTTCGTGACATCGCCTTCTGCATCCGAAAGCGCTTTCTTGCAGTCCATCATTCCTGCACCGGTCTTATCACGAAGCTCTTTAACCTGTTTTGCTGATATATCCATCTCTGAATCCTCTGAGTTGATCAATTATCGGTAGTGGGAGGAGGAGTCTGATCCGATGCTTCCTCAGCGGCAGTGTCAACATGGGGAGCCGCCACCGGTTCAGGGGCATGACCCTGAAAATCAGTCTGAGAACCAAGCGCCGCGCGAGATATTTCCTTTGTGATCACCCGAATCGACTTGATAGCATCATCGTTCGCGGCAATCGGAAAATCGATCGGATCAGGATCAGAATTTGTGTCGATGATCGCGATTATCGGAATACCGAGCTTGGACGCTTCGGCCACCGCGATATGCTCTTTTTTGGCGTCTACCACGAACATGAGACCGGGCAGCATATTCATTTCCTTAATGCCGCCGAGAGCTTTTTCCAGCTTGGACATTTCGCGTTCGAGGCCGGCGACCTC
>JAJRZO010000527.1 GCA_024275215.1 Candidatus Zixiibacteriota bacterium
AATCCGCAGGCAATCTCGAAGAGCAGACAGAATGGAGTTTGGTTAATTCTGCCGCGCATGATCTCCTTGATCGGATGCTGGAGGATACTACGAAGAAATCCGATTATGAAGTTCTGCTTGGCGTCGTGACTTATGATTCCGCTTTGCTGCCTGAACCGGAGGGTGTTCGTCCTGCCGGAATAAGTACTCGGCGCTTGAAATATGCTTTTGGAGATATGACGCTGGTGTTGTCATTGTATCCTGTCTGTCTGAAAGCGTTTGAAATAATCGGCAGGATAAGCGGGCTGAAATACGAGTCTGGTCTGGATGTTACGCTTTCAGGCGCGAGGAAATCATTCACAGTCGTTGCCAATGAACATCGCATTTTCAGGTTTAAGAATGTTCCGATTCAATCATACAAGCTAAAGCTCGTTACCGGGGGTAATCTGCTTGGGGAAGCAGAACTGAGGATATGAAGAAATATACGGCGATTGACAAGCTTCGTACGAAGAAAGCGCTTGAGCAATTCGTGCAGGAGTATTTCGGGGGCGATTATGCTGCCTTCATTTCAGATGCAAGCAGACGGATTAATAAGCTGCTGCTTGCTGATCTTGCTGAGGCGGAACGCCTTGTAGCATCGTTAAGGCGTGTAAAGAGATTCTTTTCATCGAAGCTGAGACCTCGAATCAGCGCGATTGAAGCACGTCTATTGCATCGCACCGGCCAGAGCAGGAATGCTGCGGTATTGTACGCTCAGGCTGTCCAGGCGATGATTCGGCATCGCGAGTTTACATCTGCGGCTCAGACTCGTGTCGGTCTGATGGATGTCTACATGTATCTGGGAGAGCATGGGCATGCTCTTGAGACAGGCAAGAAAGCCCTGCGCCATTTCCGTCGCAAAGGTGAGAAAACAAAAGCTGCAAGAGTTCTGACGAATATCGGGAATATCTATCATCGTCTCGATAAGAATAGTGTCGCACTCCGTTACTATGACTCCGCCAGAGAGATTTTCGCCTCCGAAGGTGGAATGCCGCTTGCGATAGTCGACTTCAACCGAGCCAACATTCTTGCGAATCTGAACAGGCTGGATGAGGCGGAAGAACTATATGCCGATGTTGCCGAGAGATTCAGGAAAGAAGGCGCGGCGCTGACGGCTGAACAGGCTCGCTATTCGCTGGCATATCTTTATTTCCTGAGAAGTAAATACTCAGAGTCGATGGCAACATTTGAGGATGTACTCAGACAGTTTGAAAAACTGGGCGACAAAAAATCAGCTGCCGTGACACAGCTCGATCTTTCAGAGATAAATATTCATCTGGGGCAGTTCAGCGCAGCCGCGGTACAAGCTGACGAAGTTAAGAATCAGTTCGGAAGGCTGGGGATGAGATATGAAGCCGCCAAGGCTGCTTATTTTGCTGCGGAAGCCTCGTTGCAATTCGGTGATCTGACATCGGCATCATCGTATCTCCGCAGTGCGCACTCTCAGTTTGCGCACGAGAAAAACGATCTCTGGCTTGGCATGACGACGATTCTGGGAAGTCGCCTTGATCGCGCGAAGGGAGAACACTCAGGAGTACTTGCAAAGGCAAAGGCTGCCAAAGCGTTATTTGCAAAAGCCGGTGATATTCGGAGAAAATCAGAGGCAGAACTGGAGCTGGCGAGGGTAGAATTCGAGTGTGATCGTATTCCAAATGCTATAAGGAGGCTGAATCGATTAACTGACAGCAGCCTTACCGTTCAACAGATGTGCGACAGGGATATGCTACTGGGCGAGTGCTACGAAGCAAAGGATGAACCTGATACTGCGCTTGGTTACTACAAGAAGTCGATCAAATCTGTGGAAAGAATGCTTGTTGATCTCTACCCCGATGAGATTCAACATTTCTTTCTTCTCAACAATTACAATATCTATTTGAAAGCTGTCAACTGTTTGATCTCTCTTGGTAAACCTGAGGAATCGTTTGTGACCAATGCGCGTGCGCTTTCTCTACTCAACAGGCAGTGGAGCCATGATGTTCCTCTGGAGGATCTTGTGCCTGCAAAGCTGCTTGAAACGAGAGATGCACTTAGAGCCACTCTCAGGGAATTGCAAACTGCCGACCCGGGCGGATTCAGGTCAGTCGTTGCTCATGAAGATTCTCGCAAACTTGAGAACGCACTCTGGCAGAATGAGCGCAGCATCAGGTCTCATGTATATTCGGCAGGATATGAAATCCCGACTTTAACTGCTGATGTGGACTACGGGAAGTCTCTGAAAACCGGGGAACTTATGCTGAACTTCGTATATCTTGATGACAACATCGGGACATATATAGTGTCAAATCAAAAGACGCAGTTTGTGCCGAGTTCGATTGACCGCAGTGAGTTCCTCGGTATTCTGAGAGAGTTGCATTTCCTGCTCGAAAACTCGATACATGAGCCGAAATTACAGGCAGAGTACCGGGATGATCTCAATGAATACCTGCGCTTTTTCTATCGTAATTTGATTGATCCATTGCCGCTTGATGGGGAATCGCTGATCCTGCTATTGGAAGGGGACTTCTGTCAGATTCCCTTCGCCGCACTGATTGATGAAAAGGGAAACAGTTTCAAGGATCTGTTTGATTACAGCATAGTGATGAATCCGGATAGCATTTGTAACAGGGGAAACGATCTGAAAAAACTGCATCGTCTGCACTCCGCAGTTTTCGCACAATCAACGAGCAGACTTCCACTGGCAAAGAGCGAAGCGGAATTCATAAGTGGTCTTTTCAGGAATGCAAGATGTTATTCCGATGTCGCCGCGACTACTCATCAGCTCCGACAGGAATTGAATTCCTCGAATGGATTTGTGCATATTGCCGCGCATGCTTCTCGCTCTTCGGACAATCCATTGTTCTCTCGAATCCTTATGCGTGACGGTCCTCTGTTCCCATTTGACCTGTTTGGAACGGGCATCCGGTCGAAGCTTGTCGTACTATCGGGTTGTCAAACAGCCGCTCCGGGTATATATTATGGTAACTCCTTCAGTCTGGCGGGAGCATTTCATCAGGCCGGAGCGCAGTATGTGCTTGCATCACTCTGGACAGTATCAGACAAGATCACGATGGCTTTTATGCAGTTTTTCTATATGGCTTTATCGAAATCACACGGAATAGCTGCTTCGTACAAGTATGCCATGGATAAGACGATGAAGATCAATGGAAACCCGGCTTTCTGGGCTCCTTTTGTACTGCTTGGGATATAGATTTGCAGGAGATAGATAAGATGTTGCATGTTCGATGTAAAACGATTACAGGTCTGGGGCTGCTGATTGCAGTTTTGCTATTCAGTAGTACTCAGGCTGAGCCATACGAAAATTGTGGAGTGCTGGTTCAGGCTGGAGAGTGTACGCTATTTGTTCAGGATCCTGGTGTCCCGGAACAGGAAGCAATGTACGAACTTGATTCTGCAGGGTCATTCATCCAGGGTGACTTTGTCATGGTGAATGGCGACCTTGATACAAATTGTACTCCGAATTGTCCCGATGTGGATGGTTGCATAACCGTAACCAGCATTGAACTGTGTAGTAGTGATACGAGTGGATTTTATTTTCAGGGACTGGGATTGTTAGTGCAGGGCACGGATTGCGTGATATTTACTCCGTATGGGGATACGACAACAGGTTTCGTTCTTGAGAACTACAGCGGATTTGTCGCAGGAGATACTGTATTCGTTGAAGGTTTCATTGAGATACCCTGCCAGACTGAATGTCCTGAAGCGGATGGGTGTTTGACTGGTAATACTATCGAGGCAGCGTTTTCCGAGGGAAGCCCGATACCGGGAAGTGCGATCATTAGATTTGCGTTTGACGCTCCTGTAGACAGCCTTCTCGGCAACTCCGGCGTCATTGTTCTGGACAGCATTGCCGGTCGGTTGGAATATTTGGTGGCCTATGGCGACACGATTCCGTTCTACGAGTTCTTCCAGGATTTGCTCCTGCATCCCGGAGTTTTACTTGTCGAACCGAATTTCGAGATTTCTGTGCCTGAGATCATGCAAATGAGTATTTCTTTTCCGGATGAGCAGGCTCCCAGCCATGTTCCGGGAAGCAGTCCGGCAGCTTTCTACTATCAGGATGGCGTTAGCACGACAAGACTCGATTCCGCTTCGCTGGTCGCCGAAGGGGATGGCGTGAAGGTGGCGGTCATAGACAATGGTTTTGATTTCGACCACCCACTTCTTCAAAATGCCCTTGAAGACGATGGGTACGATTTTCTTGATGGTGATTCTATTCCTGCTGCCGATACAGGCGAGTCGTTTGAACATGGTACTTTCGTTGCGGGATTGATTCTTCTTGGCGCTCCCGGTTGCACGATTACTCCTCTCCGAGCATTCGATGGCGATGGTTACGGCAATAGTTTCGCGATAGCACAAGCCATTTATCACGCGATCGATGTGGGAGTTGACATTATCAATATGAGTTTCGGGATGCAGGACCCAAGTTACCTGGTCGAACAGGCTTGTTCCGATGCTGCTGATGCCGGGATAACACTGGTCGCGTCAGCCGGCAATGACAGTTTGCCTGTTCCTGTTTATCCTGCGGCGTTGCCGGAAGTGATATGTGTTTCGGCGATTGACACAGTTGAGACGGTTGCTGATTTTTCGAACTACGGTGAATTCGTGGATGTCTGTGCTCCGGGTGTCGATATATATAGTTCTCTGGCAGGTTACTGGGATTGGGGAACATGGAGAGGAACATCATTTGCCACTGCTTTTGTTACGGCCACCTGCGCTCTTGCGCTGTCAGTTGACAGCACTCTTGACCCTGCGGAGATGATGTCTCTTGTCAGAACTACTGCTCGAACTGATTTGGAATGGGGAGCGATTGAGACGCCTGATATGTACTATGGTTATGGATGTGTCGATGCGGCGAATGTTGTCTATAGTCTTGATACTACTGTTGTTGTATGTGGAGATGCGAGTGGTGATCAATTGATAGATGTTGATGATGTCGTATTTATTGTCAGCTATGTTTTCTCCGGAGGTCCTGCGCCGGATCCGGAGAGCAATGGCGATCCCGATTGCTCCGGCTGGATCGACATTGATGATGTAGTTTATTTGATCGAATACGTCTTTAGCGGAGGCCCGGAACCCTGTTGTCCGTGAAGTCTTGGTTGTATACTACTGAATCTACGCTTTGAAGATGTCAGGAGCACGGGGCTCCTGACCTACAGTTTTAGTCTGAAGATGTCGAGAGCGAAAAGTTCCTGATCTATGGTTTTAATTTGAAGATGTCGGGAGCAGGTAACTCCTGATCTACAGTTACTCTCGGCGATGAAAGTCGCATCGGGAAACCGCAAAAAAACATATCAAGACAGGTAGTTCGCGGCACAATATTATTAGAAGAAAGTAAACCGTAATTTCAAGCAGTGGGAACCATTTAAGGAGGAAAAAGTGAAAAAGTTTATGGTCACTGTTATCAGTTGTCTGCTGATTGTCGGACTGACACAGATCGGTCTTGCCGGTAACGGCGACAGACCATCAGGCACTATGAATCCATCTACTCAGAGGGCTTTTAACGGAGCTGAAGTCCCGCAGAGTATTCTTGATGCTGCCGGTCAGTTTGCG
>JAJRZO010000528.1 GCA_024275215.1 Candidatus Zixiibacteriota bacterium
GGATATGATGCAGATAGGTTCTGCTGTCAGGTTGCTTGTAGAGGGTGATGATGTTTCTCGATTCAGAGATGGGAACGACGAATATGACATTCGACTCAGGGTTAAAGAATCACAGCGCGACCTGACAGCATCATTGAAAAACTTCCTGATAACATCGCACAAAGAAATCGTGGGACAAGACAATTTCTATGTGCCGGTGTCACGTGTCGCCAGTCTTGACAAATGGGGCGGCCCATCCAAGAAAACCCGCTATAACAGAAAACGAGAGTATCGCGTCACGGCAAATGTCGAAGGACGGTTCTCCGGAAATGTCAGACAGGATATAGAGACCGAATTTGCCAAATTCGATCTTCCTCCCGGATATGACATCGCACCTGTCGGTGAAGGCGAATATCAGAAGGAATCGTTCAACTATCTGTTTCAGGCGCTGTTCCTCGCAGTGATCTTTATGTATTTGTTGCTATCGTCCCAGTACAATCATTTCCTCGATCCTCTGGCAATAATGGTGAGCCTGCCGCTGTCACTGGTGGGGGCCTTCCTCGGCTTGCTCATATTCGGCAGTTCCATTTCGCTGATGTCATTGATTGGTGTTGTCATGCTGATGGGGTTGGTCACAAAAAACGCAATCCTTCTGATAGATTTCGCAAAGCAGGCGCGAGCAAAGGGAATGTCTCGCACCGAAGCGCTGTTGAATGCAGGGCCGATTAGATTCCGACCGATTATGATGACAACATTCTCGATGGTTTTCGGAGTGCTGCCGCTTGCGCTTGCAATCGGACCCGGCGCAGAACTGAGAGCCCCAATCGCACGAGTAGTAATAGGCGGGCTGCTGTCGTCAACCTTCTTGACTTTGGTCGTTGTTCCGGTAGTTTATACAATATTCGATGACATAGGACAGTTCATTACTGGAAGACGTCACAAGGATCAGGAAGTTGCAGATACGGTATAGCGAACTTCAACATACGACAAAGCTCTTTCTTGACTTTGTCTATCAAGCCGGCTCCTTGAGTAAATGGCTTGGACATGACTGCCGAGACGCTAATGCTTATAAATCTGTAGCGGCCAATCTGGACATTTCGACTTATCAGCGCAAGGAACTATCCTCCACACTTCTTGACCAAAACAAAGGATTCGGCGCTCCTCCTGAAACCCTGAAAAACGCAGAACTGCTTACCGATAGCCGTACTCTGTGCGTGATTGCAGGACATCAGGTAGGATTGCTTGGCGGCCCGTTGATGATCTTGTATAAAGCAATCACTGTAATCAAGCTCGCATCGAAACTGACAAAGCTGCTTGGTCGACAAGTCGTTCCCGTATTCTGGCTCGCCACCGACGATCATGACATCGCTGAAGTCGATCATGTACATCTGCCTGACCGCGACGGAAGACTGGTCAAAATAAGATATGAGCCTGTTGAGCCAATTGTAGATCGACCAATGGCATTTGTCAATTTCGACCGGAACATATCTGTTTTTATCGATCAGGTTACCACCCTGTTACAGGAAACGGAATATCGGGATGAACTCGTCGAACATCTGAAAGCATGCTATGTCGAGAACAAATCGATCTTCTCTGCTTTCGGCGAGTGTCTTCTTCGCTATCTCGGCAGGTACGGACTTGTCATCGTAAACCCTGCTGATGCAAGATTAAGAGTGATGGCTCGCGATGTCTTTGAGCGGGAGATCATGACATTCGAGGACTCACGCCGATTAGTTTCAGAAGCTAACACTCAATTGACAGATGCTGGCTATCATATTCAGGTAAAAAGATCCGAACGGTTCCTTAACCTGTTCTTATATACCGGATGCAGAAGCAGGATCGGTTACGATGATGGAAAGTACTTCATAAACAGGAAGGATCAGCGATACACACGGGATGAACTTCTCGAATTACTCGATTCGGCTCCAACGATGTTCTCCCCCAATGTCCTGCTGAGACCGATTGTCCAGTCACGACTCTTCCCTGCGGTAGCATTCATTGGAGGCCCGGCGGAAATAGCGTATACCTGTCAGACAGGCGCCCTTTTCGATCACTTCGGAGTCATAAAGCCTGTCGTCTGTCCACGACTTTCCGCAACGATAATCGAAACTCGCTGGCGAAAGTTCATCGAGAAGCATTCTCTCGAACTTCAAAGGATGCAATTATACGAAGACAGAGAAGCAATGTTGACATCGATTCTCGAAAAGAGTTTCCCGAAAGAAGTGGAGGAGGCTCTTGGTAATCACCATGAGACTATCCTGTCCGAATTGGCGCAGGTGCAGGCGTTGGTAGAGTCTGATGACAACCTGACCCGGACATTCGAGCGGACTCGAAAGAAAATCGATCATGAGCTAAAAGCCTTCCGTGAAAAAGTGTTCAAAAGCCATCGCAAAGCCAACGAGGATTTCACGAGACAGTTCAGGCGTTGTGCCGCAATCCTCTTTCCGGAACAATCAATGCAGGACAGACATTACAGTTTCATATACTTTGCGAACAAGTATGGACCGGAAATAGTTGAAAGGATTTACAACAGTCTCGACATCGATAACTGGGATCACCAGATCATAGGGATATAGAAATACCATGAATATCGGAATAACATGCCATCCAGTCACAGGCGGATCGGGTGTGGTTGCATCTGAACTTGGCATTGCGCTGGTAGAAAGAGGTCATCAGGTACACCTGATTTCATACGATCTTCCGGTTCGTGTCGACAGGTTTATGGAGAATCTGTTTTACCATCAGGTAGATGTTGCAGTCTATCCTCTTTTCAAGTATCCGCCATACACACTCGCGCTGTCGGCGAAACTTGCCGAGGTCGCAAAGACCTGGCATCTCGATCTTTTGCATGCACACTATGCAATTCCACACGCCACATGCTGCTTTCTTGCGAAGGCAATGCTGAAAGACAGTAACCTGAAGGTGATCACGACACTGCATGGGACCGACATTACGCTTGTCGGGTCGGAGAAATCATTCCACCAGATGACCAAGTTCTCGATTGAGTCTTCTGACGGTGTGACATGCGTATCGGATTTCCTCCGTAAAGAAGTTTGCAAAGTCTTCAACATTTGCGAGGAACCGAGAGTAATCTACAATTTCATTGATATTGAAAAATACAAGCCGAACGGCTGCACCGAATTCAAGAAGAAACTGACTCCGAGAGGTGAGAAGATCATTATACACATGTCTAACTTCAGGCCATTGAAGCGAATTGATGATGTGATTGATATTTTCAGGCTGATCAGAGCGGGAATTCCGTCGAAATTGCTCCTGATAGGTGAAGGACCTGAGCTTGCAGTTGCGCGTGAAAAAGTTGCGCAGTATCATCTGACCGATGATGTTGTTTTTCTCGGCAATCAGGAAAACGTTGAAAACATCCTGCCAATTGGCGATCTCCTGTTGCTGCCATCGGAGCACGAGAGTTTCGGGTTGGCAGCACTGGAGGCGCTCGCATGTGGTGTGCCGGTAATCGGCACATCGCAAACGGGTATTCCTGAGGTCGTTGATGACGGTAAGTCAGGCTTTGTCCTCCCCCTTGGTGACACTGAGACGATGGCGAGCAAAGGTATCGAACTCCTCTCCAACGAAAGAATGCACAGGGAGTTTTCGGAACACGCGCGGAAATCCGTCTCCGAGCGATTCCGTGATGATATAATCGTAAAGCAATACGAGGATTATTACAGAGAAATCCTCGCAAAGAAATAATTGACAGTAGCGGAGCGGCGAATGTCCAATATCCGGCTTGATGTTCTGGCGATTGCGGCGCACAGAGACGATATCGAGATAACATCCGGCGGATTGATGATCAAGTTTGCAGACCTTGGTTACAAAACCGGCGCGCTCGATTTCACCAGAGGCGAGATGGGATCAAACGGCAATGCCGACACAAGAGAACGCGAGGCTGAAGCTGCCGCGCATGTGATGGGATTGTCCATACGCGACAACCTTGGTTTGCCTGATGCTGGGGTTGAATTCAATCATGAGAACATTATCAAGGTGGTGGGAGTTCTGCGGAAATACCGTCCGAGGCTGGTTATTCTGCCGAACAGAGAACAACGTCACCCTGATCATTTTCACTGCTGTGAGATCGCGAAAGAAGCATGTTTTTTTGCCGGACTAAAAAAGCTTGATTGCGAAGGCGAACCGTTTCGTCCTCACAAAATTCTTTTCGCAACATACTATCGTGATGTCGAGCCATCGTTTGTTGTTGATATCACAGATCAGTATGAAC
>JAJRZO010000529.1 GCA_024275215.1 Candidatus Zixiibacteriota bacterium
CAACATTTCAAGCGGGGAGGATGGCCGGTGGTCATGTGCCGTCTTATTAACGGTTTAGAGGTGGGTTCGACTCCCACTCCCCGTACCAACACGCCAAACAAGAAGAAGATTGGAGGAGAGATGCCAGATAGAGACACGACATGGGTCGTGACTGGAGTTGACGTATACGGAAAGCGGTTTGTAATCAAGACCAAGAATTATATACACGCAATTGGGATCAATGTGCGCAGGGGGTCCGTGTGGAACGAAGGCAAGAACGGAAAAAGAAGGCTGGTGACAAGGATATGGAACTGACATATCTATAGCCGTAACAACCCCCCGCGTAGCTCAGATGGAAAGAGCAGCCGCCTTCTAAGCGGACGGTCGCAGGTTCGAGTCCTGCCGTGGGGGCCATCTGAATTTCATGGTTTACAACGCAACATCAATCAGACAACCAAATGGAGGGACAATAAAAATGATGTACCTATTTCATTGCAGGAAAGATGGAGACGAAATTCTCGGTATCGAACCGTATGAATGTGCCATACCGATAGAGGCAGACAACATGGATCTGGCGTGGGGTGTGTTCAATACTTTCTATGACGGAGAGTATGATCATGTTTCGCTTCAGGTTCCGGACAACTAATAGAACAAGTACGCAAACAACGAAAGGGAAACGAAAATGGAAAAGCTTGCAGACGGATTCATGCTTATGAGTGTCAGCCTGAGTATCCCATCTGGTGTCACAAGAATCAGGGAACTTGAGGAAGAAGCGAAGAACAAGCACAATATGCAATCCAGCGACCGTGTCAGATCGACGCTCAATCTCTTTGATACAGACATGCTGAAAGAAGTCAGGAAGATTCACTCAAGGACAAGGGCGATCTTTAATAGCTCTACGCTCCCATTTTACGACATGGGTTTCAGGCTCATCGAGAATAAGGATGTGCAGAGAATGATCAGCCTTATCGACGATGCAAAAATCGAGGCCTCGAAGCCGTGGAGCGATTTTATCTCAAGCTACGAAGATCATGTATCAAATGACAGGGTCAAGCTCGGCGATCTTTGGGACAGGTCGCTATACCCAAGTGTCGAGGAATTGAAGGCGGCTCACTCGATAGACTACACATTGTCCGTCGTGCCAGACCCGAATCATGATGTCAGGGCTGGATGGGATGACGAGACCAGGGAGAGCTTCGTGAAACGAGCGAAGGAAAAAGAGCGAAAGAACGTAAAGCGGATATTCATGTCAATGCTAGAGAGGGCATATCAATCCATATCTCACGTAGAGGACAGAATGAAATCGTATTCCGGAAAAAGGTCTGGGTCTTTCAGGGACAGCCTGATTGACAACGTGAGAGATGTTTCTGACATGATTGATAAGTACAACTTCAATGACGATGAGGAGCTGATGGCAATAAAGAAGAAAATCGATAACGAAATTTGCAGATACGACCCGTCCGCACTGAGAGAGAGTGAGTATCTCAGGGAAAGCGTAGCGAAAAGCGCCGCCGAGCTGCTCCCGAGGATCGGAAGCTTCGGCAAGAAGATCATGGAGGCAGGTAGCAACGACGACAATATGAACGAGTAAATTTGAATGTACTACAGTGAAGTGCAGGGCTAGAACAACGAAACAAGAAAAGGAAGATAACCAAAATGGCAATCAAAATCGAAAAGCTACTCGACTACGCAAGGGTTACGCAAGAGCAGGGAAGAAAGGGTGAGCATGTTCAAGTCCTGCTAAAGGGTCCGCCCGGCATCGGAAAGACCGAGCGCGTGAGACAGTGGGCAGAGTCGATCAACTACGACCTCGATGTGTTCCTCCTCGGAAACGTTGAATCGGTAGACATCGGGGGGCTCCATGCACCAGACTTCACTACCAGAGAACTGATTCACATGAACAC
>JAJRZO010000530.1 GCA_024275215.1 Candidatus Zixiibacteriota bacterium
CGATGCCATTCAGATGGCGACAGCCAAAGGCATAATCGTTGTCGCGGCGGCTGGAAATGGCTACGAAGACCTTGACGATCCAATCTATGAGAACAAATTCAACAAGGATTTCCGCAATTCCCGCGCAATACTCGTAGGTGCAGGAGCACCGCCGGGAGGCGAATATGGTCCTGACAGATCGAGACTTTATTTCTCGAACTACGGCTCCCGCGTCAATCTTCAGGGCTGGGGCAAAGATGTTGTTACGACCGGATATGGCGGACTTTTCAGCGGTAACGGTGACATGAATCAGTACTACACGGAAACATTCAGCGGGACATCGAGCGCGACCCCGATCGTCGCAGGTGCTGTAATCTGTCTTGAGGGGATATATAAGGCACAATATGGTTTGCCTATGACACCTGAAACTGTCGTGTCGCTTCTCGAAAGTACCGGATCGCAGCAGACTAATCCTACGGAATGGATTGGGCCTCGCCCGAATCTGCAGGCAGCGTATCAATATCTTCCACCACCCGGAATCGTTGCCGATCCAACTTTTTTAGAGCACTCAGTGATTGGCGGCCAGATTGCCTCAGATGTGATTTTCCTGACCAATGACGACAGCACCGACCCAATCAGCTTCAGCGTAAGCATAAATGATACGATTGAAAACCTTGGCAGCCCGGGCTGGATAATTGTCGATCCCGACACTGGTACTATTGCACCGGCTGGTAATACATTCTTGTCTGTGACACTCGACAGCGCTCCTCTTAATGACACGACATACAACTACAAAGGGATTATTAACATCAACTATGGTTCATGGTATGAGATCGATATTCCCGTCTTCTTCACAGTCGAGTGTAACGATACCGACTATGTAACTATTGACAGCGATGATCCGGTCGGGCCGGATTTCCAATGGATAGAAATATCACAGATCGGCACGAAGATCGAGCCTGATGAGTTTCACAACGATGACCGGCCCAACGGTGTGCTTGATGATGGAACATCAATCGAGATTCCAATCGGTTTTCCGTTCAACTTCTTCAATGATGTCTTCACATCTCTACATATCGGGATCAACGGCGGCTTGTCATTTACATCCGAAAATGTAAATATCGCAGGATACTTTGCGCAAATCGACCTGCCATCACCCGGAATCGACGCGGTTCTTCTCCCCTTCTGGAATGACCTGACAATCGACACTTCCGGGGCTGGGCATGGTTCGATATATTACTACACAACGCCCGGCCGGGATTCCATGATAGTTGAGTACTATCAGATCGGTAATTTCGGCCATGAAACAGATACATTGATTACTTTTGAAGTTATTCTGTCGTCGGATCATACGATTTCTTTCCAGTACCTTGATGTTGGCATTCTTGATCTCGCTCTCACTTCGCTTACAGGCATCAGCAGAGATGAGGGATGTCGGATGAACAAATACTACTCTCTCTACGGCGGAGATCCTGACAATCTAACGCATGATTCTCTTCGCGTCGATTTTATGCCCCAGTATGACATACTTATGCAATCCGGCGATCTTGATGGTTCAGGCTGGATCGATATAGATGATGTCGTATATCTGGTGAACTACATTTTCGGGGGAGGTCCCGCACCTGATCCAATTGAAATGGGCGACTGTAATTGCAGTAGTTTTATCGACATCGATGATATTGTGTACCTGATCAACTACATTTTCTCCGGCGGTCCGCCGCCCTGTAATTACAGTGTTTGATACAGTTTCCCGATGTCAACCCCCAAGTGGGATTGACCTACGTCTGCTTCACTGTTGCAAACGAGAATTGTTCGTAGGTCAGGATCAACTTAGAGCATGGCGCATTGAATCTCTCAACCGAATGGCACGAGCATTGGTTGATCGAACGGGAAGAAGTACGATGGAAGGATGCCTAGCGCCAACACCGCCATCACAGCGATTACAAGTGCGACATAGAGCGCTGATGGGTATGTGACGGGACGAAACTCAGTCTCAGTATCTATCATGAACATCACTACTACAACTCTAAGATAATAGTAAACAGAGATAAGACTGTTAATCACTGCAATCACAGTCAGCAGTATATGGCCTTTGAGTATCGCGGCTTTGAACAGATAGAATTTGGCAAAAAACCCAGCGGTCGGTGGTATGCCTGCCAGAGAAATAAGAAATAGAGCCATCGCAGCACCAAGAATCGGATGCCGTCTTCCGAGTCCTGTAAAGCTCGCTAATTGATTGTCGCCGTCTGATTTGCTTTCAACTATTATTAGTACAGCGAATGCACCGATGTTCATCACAGTGTAGCAAAGAATGTAGAAAGCTACGGCAGATACAGCTTCGCCGCTTGCAGCGACAAATGCTATCATCATGTATCCGGCATGCGCAATCGATGAATATGCGAGCATTCGCTTGACGTTGGATTGTGATATTGCGGTAAGATTACCAACGAACATAGTCGTCACAGAAAGCACCCAGAATATCGGGGCAATCACTGCTGTTTGTTCGCCAAATGCAAATATGAATACTCGTGCAAGAATTGCAATCGCCGCAGCTTTCGGGCCTGATGACATGAAAGCTGTTACAGCAGTCGGTGCACCCTCATAGACATCAGGCACCCACATGTGGAACGGGAATGAAGCCATCTTGAACGCAAGACCTATCAAAAGCAATGCGCCACCAATCATCAAGTACAGCCCTGAGTTCGGAAACTTGTAGAGACTAATATCGAAAACATGCGACAACGAGGTTGTTCCTGTCGCACCATAGATAAACGCAATGCCAAACACGACAAATCCCGTTGCGAAAGCCCCAAGGAAAAAATACTTTAGAGATGCTTCATTCGATTTCAAATCGACTCGTCGGATTCCCGCGAGAACATACAACGCCACTGACATAATTTCGAGTCCGATAAAGAATACAATCAGATCGTTTGCGGATGCCATCATCATCATGCCAAGAGTCGCAAAAAGAATCAGAGAGTAGTATTCGCCTGCCGGTAGTTTCAGGAGCCGAGTGAAATTGTCTGACAACAGAATCACAAGAAATGATCCGAGCAGAAACACGAGCTTCATTGCGGTCGAGAAGAAATCAGTAGTATACAGGCCGGAAAATGTAGTCACTTCCTTCGCAAACCCTGCATACGTGGCGATAGCAGCTCCGATAACACCAAGCAGAGCAAGATAGCCTGTATAGTACCGCCTGTTACCTGGGATAAATGGCGTAACAAGCATGATCAGAAGCGCCATACCGCCGGTAAGCAATTCCGGCAATATCGCCGCATAATCTATCTGTGGAATATTGATCGGCATATTCTATTCTCGTATACCGGACGACCGTCCGGCGATTAGAATCCTCAACCTCCGTTAAATCCGATTTGTACTTCTCCGTCAGTTACGATAATAGGAACAAGCCTCTGCCCTTTTGAAAATTCGAGTGCCTTTCTCGCATTCTCCGCAGTGGCAGTGACATCGATTTCATCGAATCCGACGCCTCGATCATTCAAATCCTTCTTCGCCGCAGCGCAATATGGACAGCCGGGTTTCGTAAATATCTTCACGTCAGGCATTGTTAATCCCCCTCCTCTTCAATGATATTGGAAACGTCCGCCGTGAATGTAACCCCTTCAGGTCTTACAATCTCCGTTCTCCCTTTAGCGATCTCTACAGTTTTCAACAACGATTCAATGGATTTCTCCATTGGCTTGAAGAATGTCGATGGATAAATGCCGATCCAGAAAATGAGAATCACCAAAGGAATAAGAATCAGCTTTTCTCTCAGATTTATATCCGTCAGGTTCCTGTTTTCCTCACGAGTGATCTTGCCATAGACAACCCGTTGCAGCATCCAGAGCATATACGCAGCGGCGAGCACCATTCCTGTAGCCGCAAAAACAGCGTAAACTACATTGGCCTTAAATGTGCCGAGCAATATCAGGAATTCCCCCACGAAACCGTTCGTAAATGGCAATCCTATCGAGGACAGCGCAACGATAATGAAGAATGTCGTCCAGACAGGCATCGATGTAAAGATACCGCCGAGGTCGGCAATCAATCTCGTGTGTCGCCGTTCGTAGATCATCCCAACGATAAGAAACAGCGCGCCTGTCGAAATCCCGTGGTTGACCATCTGTATGATCGATCCCTGCATGCCCTGTATATTGAGAGCTGTTATGCCGATCATCACGAATCCCAAATGAGACACTGACGAAAACGCCACCAGCGACTTGACATCTTTTTGTACCATCGCTACCAGCGCACCATAGATAATCCCGATTATTGCCAGCACGGAAATAATCGGTATATATTGCACGAACGCATCCGGAAATAGTGGTATACAGAATCTCAGAAAACCATAAGTACCCATTTTCAGCAGGACGCCGGCAAGAATAACACTGCCTGCCGTCGGAGCCTGAACATGCGCATCCGGCAACCATGTATGGAACGGAAACATCGGGACTTTTATCGCAAATGCCAGCGCAAATGCAGCGAACAGCCATAATTGTGCTTTCGCACTAATCGCGAGCGCACTTATCTGCGCCAGATCAAATGTATAGAATCCCGTACTGTTATAATGAATTACATAGAGGACAATGATTGCAACAAGCATCAGGAGCGATCCGACAAGCGTAAACAAAACAAATTTGATTGTCGCATATATCTTGTTTGTCCCCCCCCAGATGCCTATCAGGAAATACATCGGAATCAGCATCAACTCCCAAAAGACATAAAAGAGAAACAGATCAAGCGACATAAACACGCCAAGCATGCCTACTTCGAGTAACAACAGCGAAATCAAATAGCCTTTGAGACGATCCTTGATCGCATTCCATGATGACCAGATCGAAAGCCACGAAAGAAATGTCGTCAGGATGAAAAGCCACAAACTTATACCGTCAATCCCGATATTGTAGCTTATGCCCAATGATGTAATCCAGGGAATTTTGACTGCAAACTGCATCTCTGCAGTCGATGAATCAAACATGAAATAAAGATAGAGCGAAACAACAAAGGCGATGAAGCTCGTTGCGAAAGCTATACCCTTGAGTGTCGATTCAGCCTTCCTGCTGACAGGCATCATCAGAAGAATTCCGAGTATCGGAATTGCAATGATTATGGTAAGAATATACTGCTCCATCCTACCTCATAGCTAAGAAATACGCCAGGATTACAATCGCACCGCCTACGAACATCAGCGCATAATTGCGCAGATACCCAGTCTGGATAAGTTTGCCCGAAGCTGAAAACGATTTGATCGTAGAGGCTAATCCATTCACAATACCGTCGATTATTGCAACATCGAACACCTTCCACAGGAAAAGCGAGATATTCACAATAGGCTTGACTACCAGTGCGGCATAGATTTCGTCAACATAGTACTTGTTGTAAATAACCTTGTGCAGTCCGGACATTCGCTGCCTGAGATTCGTTGCGAGTTCCGGACGTTTCACATAACAGAGATAAGCAAAATAGATAAATGCAAGCACGAGTATCACCGAAAATGCCATCAGCAAATACTCGGTAGAATGCGCGTGACTGACAACATTTCCCCGTGTCAGTGCCTCACCCCGTGCAAATACCGGCTCCAGAAAACGTTCAAATTGATTACTACCGCCAAGAGCCGCAGGAATACCGATCCATCCTCCTGCAATCGAGAGCACAGCAAGAGACACGAGTGCAAACAGCATGTTTTTCGGCGATTCATGCAGATGTTCGGCTGTATGTTTGTCGTATCGCGCCTTACCGAAGAAAGTCATAAATATCAACCTGAACATATAGAATGCGGTCAGTCCTGCCGTGACCACTCCTATGATCCAGAAGATCACGTTTCCATGAGGTGACGAGAACGATTTCCAGAGAATCTCATCTTTCGAGAAAAATCCGGAAAGTCCCGGTATCCCGCTGATTGCGAGTGTCGCAAATAACATCGTCCAGTAAGTCACTTTGATCTTTGATTTGAGACCGCCCATGTTCCGCATATCCTGTTC
>JAJRZO010000531.1 GCA_024275215.1 Candidatus Zixiibacteriota bacterium
ACGAGAATGTCAGGCATCTTTTCAACTACACGAGTCCTGCGAGTGGATCACTCAAATGGGGGATGGTGCTTCTCGGTATCGGTATCGCAGTTATCATCGGGCGTCTGGCGCCGTATCGCTGGTCGGATGAGGCTACGGTGTCGGCGATGTTTATCCTTGCCGGTCTGGCATTGATAATCTACTACTTTATCGCACCGAAAATCGCAAATGGCAATGGGAAGAGTTTATCTGACAATTAAGAGTCGGCTTACATTACTGAAATGGATTATCTTATGATGACCAGCTTCCCGACTTGATTGTTTGTCGATGATTCGAGAGCATAAAGATATATGCCGCTGGCAACTGGTTTGTCTTCTTTCGACTTGAGATTCCAATAGATGGTTGCATCGGAGACATTGAATCTGCCCGGATTATACAGGTCAATAATGTGGTCTCCGCTGATTGTGTATATTCTGATGATAGAGTTGGATGGAACATCGGCGAAATATATCCTGTGGTCGCATGCTATATCTCCTGAATTTACCGGATCGTATGAGCCTTCAATATAAGGATTTGGATAGACACGAATCTTATGATCCGTCGCAATCATGGCATCTTCAGTTGCGTGCAACCATATCTCGGTAAGATTATCGTGTGGGTCACTTTCGGCAGGTTCGATTCCAAATCCACAATCTCCGTGATCCGTTGCTGTTACCGCAAAATAGAAAGGTTGCGATGGATTCAGTCCATCAATTTCGAATTCATACTCATAATATCTATGATACATGATAGTATCGCCAGTTTTATCATTGATTTCAATGTCCCATAGCTGTGAATCTGAGGAGTCGATTTCTGATGTCAATGTGCCTTCACGGATTTCATTCGCATATTTTTTTCTTATTGTTGTTGTATGAGTTATCTCAGCACCATCATCCCAGCCAATTATCGATTGATTCCAGCCATACGGATCAAAGCAATACTTCTTGCCATCGAATATGAAACCGTCGGATTGGTCATCGCAAAGACATTTGTCCGGATCAAAATCAGGTCCGAATATTTCTTTGAGAGTTCTTAAAGTCAAGGGTGGGCCTGTGCTGGACAGTGATGACGAAATATCATCAACGATATATACATTGTAGTTAGCCTTATCGTAGTTTGCGACAAGAGCGAGACGATCCATAGCCGGCGATTTACCCATGTAAACGCGGTAACCCTCGAAATCAGTATCTGATTCTACAGGATCAATGGCCGTTTCAACTTCAAGTCCGTTCCATCTCAAAATCACGGAATGGAGACCTGATGATGCTCTCAATTTTGGAGACTGGATTGGCAAATTTGTTCGAAAGTCTGGGATGCCATCGCCTGAGTAATAGTATTTGCGCTCAAAAACCGTGTTTCCTATAGAATCCATCAGCGTCCAGAATTCACCAGCATATCCATCACCGTCAGTATCTACCCCCGGATTGTCATATACTCTGCCAGCCATAATCGCATTATGTTCGATGTCATCGAAAGACAGATTGTTATAAAACGCATCCGGATCATAAGCGTCAACCATGTTTGTTCTGAAATTTTCGGGATCGGTATGGAATCGTTCTCCCCCAATGAATGCAATAGCAAACGGTTTACTTTCGCCTGTGTTCAGATCAAATGGGCCGGTAGAGACAAGATAGCGCGTGTCAGCACCGTGAGCGATACTCTCACATACTTCTGGTGGAGGATTTGATGGGAACCAGTGATCACAGTTAAATATCTGGTCGAAATCCGTCCTAACAAGAGACATTAAGCGATATTTATTTTGATCTCCTTCGGGAATTGTCAGAAAAGCAGGTAGAGGAATGGGGGATGGGAACAAGTTGCTTATTGAAACCCACCAATTAAAACTGACAGAGTTATCAGGTTCCGGTGTACGCAACACCCTGATTCCTGTTAGTG
>JAJRZO010000532.1 GCA_024275215.1 Candidatus Zixiibacteriota bacterium
CGAATAGATCAGCCACCTGAGCAGAAATCTCATCATGGCCTCCCAAGCCAGTCGTATGTTAAAGGAGCGAACATCCCAATTATACGGGCTTTGATTATCTCAATCCAGAACAATCGTCCTCTCCTGAGTTTAATGCGCAACGAAAACCTGTTGTCAAATCTGTTCAACGGGATTCTGGGAATCGCATAAGCTTCCCGCCACATGGCAGGGTTTCCATTTGCTGTGCCAAATGCCGCCGCAAAACCCGCATCCCTGATTGCGCTTATAACAGACAAATCGTATCTCCCAAATGGATACGAAAAGTAATTGTTGAAGTTCCCTGATCCTCTCCCCGTCTCTTCAGTCAGTCTTGCCTTAGTTACTTTAGTCAGGTCTGGATGCGTGGACGAATGTGATCCGATTAAGATCAAACCAGTATTAACCATCTCGCCAATCTGTTCACTGCTCAGGTGCCGCCGGTTGTTTCGTCGATAATCCCAGACAACTTCACGACCAATGCAGGATGTCGGAATAAAAACAAGCGCTGGGATTGATTTTTCTACAAGCACCGGAAGAACATTTCTATACAAATTTTCCAGACCATCATCGAAAGTAAGAAGTAGCGAATCAGGTTTTGGATCACGAAGGAATTCTTCCGGAGTGACAAATCTGTATCCGCAGGTTACAGCTTCATCGAGAAATGTCTTGAACATTCTTTTGGAAATCGTACCTGCTGAAAGAAGTCCCGGGTTGTCCAGAACTTCGTGAATCAGGAAGCAATTCGGAATGTTCCTCGCATGGAAACGTAATCGGATAAACCAGTAAATATATGATACAACGATCAGTGTAGCCAGTGAGGCAGCGATTATTATCGCCAGCGTTATCACTTCGACATGATATCCCAGTCAATCAGATCGATAAAACCATCATCGACAGGCCCCAGGAACGCTGCCGCACATCGATTATGGTCGAAGACCTCATTAAGGGCTTTATTGACATCTTCGCGCGTTACAGCCTCGATCTTCCGGACAGTGTCTTCGACTGAGATATAAGAGTTGTATCCAAGTTCGTGGCGAGCGAGTCGGTTCATCCTGCTGCTTGTTCCTTCGAGTCCAAGCAACAGATTTCCTTTGAGCTGCTGCCGTGCCAGATCGAGTTCCCTGTCGGTGATACCATCGTCGCAAATTCTCCGCAGTTCTCTGAGGATCACATCACTGCTTTGTACAGCGGTTTTGTTGTCAGTGCTCATGCTAACACAGAATGTTCCGCTGTCCCTCAGGAAGTCCTGATATGTGTATACCGAGTAAGCAAGTCCGAGTTTCTCCCTCACAGCCTGAAACAGCCGTGATGACATCCCCGCTCCGAGTACATTATGGATAACAAGCAACGCGAATTTATTCGGATGCGTAAAACTATACCCCGGAAATCCGATACATATCTGCATCTGATTGGAGTTACGATGAGTTGCTACCTTCTTCGGTGAAGCTGTGTTTCCATAATGTGAGACCGCCGGAATGGGATCCTGCTTTTCGAAATTGAGCTTCTGTTCAACGAGATCAAGAAGTTGCGCATGATCGACATTACCCGCTGCGGCAACGACAATCCGGCCAGCAGTGTAATTCTTGTTCTTGAATGACAGGAGTTTTTCGCGCGTCATCTCTGAGATGAGTTCGCGGGTCCCCATGATCGGATTGCCGAGGGAATTGCCATCCCAGAACGCCCTTGCGAAGAGATCATGAATGTGATCCGATGGAGTTTCAAACGCATCCTTGATTTCCTCGATGATTACATTACGCTCTTTATTGACATGATCTTCCTCGAATAGAGAATCAGTCAGGATATCCAATAGTACATCGACTGCTACAGGCAGATGTTCGTCGATTACGCGAGCATAGTAGCAAGTTTGTTCGCGGCTGGTAAATGCGTTGAGATTTCCGCCGAGTGATTCCAGTGCTGACGCTATCTCAAAAGCCGAACGCGTCTTCGTTCCCTTGAATGTCATGTGCTCGATAAAATGGCAGATGCCGTTTTCATCAGGAGACTCGTCGCGTGAGCCAATGTCCACCCAGACGCCGACGGATGCAGAATGGAAATTCGGCAACGATTCACTCACGACACGCACGCCATGCGACGTGATGCTCTTATTGTATATCACCATGTTTCCTTACTATCTGGATCTCTGATCGTATGGTTTTCGCGGTCCTCCCCTGCCGGGACCTCGTCGCCTGTCACGATTGTTGTTATGATCGTTACGCTCGACATAGCCCTCAGGCTTATCAAGTAGAGCTTTGCGTGAAAGTCGAATCTTGCCAGTCGGATCGATATCGAGCACAATCACACGAACTTTATCACCGACGCGCATGACATCCTCTACCCGCTCAGTGCGACTATAGGCGATCTCTGAGATATGAAGCAAGCCGTCCTGATTCGGGAGAATCTCGACGAATGCGCCAAAGTCAGCTATTCTCTTGACAATACCTTCGTATGTCTTGCCGATCTCAGGCTCTTCAACTCTTGCAAGCACCATCTGCTTCGCCTTCTCGCCAGCTTCGCCGCCGACTGCCGCAATAAAGACTGTACCGTCATCCTCAATGTCAATCTTGGCTCCGGTCTCTTCAATTATCGAACGGATAATCTTGCCGCCGGGACCGATCACATCGCCACTCTTCGATTGCGGGACCTTGAGAATTATGATTCTCGGTGCGTATGTCGAAAGTTCCGCACGCGGTTTGTCAATTGTTTTGTCCATCTCGTCGAGAATATGCAGACGTGCATCACGCGCCTGCTTCAAAGCAGTTCGCATAATGTCATGTGTAATGCCGGTCGCTTTCAAATCCATCGGGCATGCGCATATGCCCTCGCGCGTGCCCGTAACCTTGAAATCCATATCGCCGTAATGATCTTCCTGACCAAGGATGTCAGTCAGTATTGCAACTTTGTCGCCTTCCTTGATCAATCCCATCGCTATTCCGGCAATCGGGCATTTGATCGGAACACCTGCGTCCATAAGAGCAAGACTTGATCCGCATACAGTCGCCATCGATGACGATCCGTTTGACTCTAGAATGTCAGAAACGATTCTGAGTGTGTACGGAAAACTCTCTTCATTTGGAATGACTTTCGCGACTGAGCGTTCAGCCAAAGCCCCATGACCGATTTCACGGCGACCGGGACCTCTCAGGAATCGACATTCACCGACAGAAAACGGCGGGAAATTGTAGTGCAGCATGAGCGATTTTTTCGTTTCACCCATAATGTCATCGATGCGTTGTTCATCAGCCTTTGAACCGAGTGTTACAGTAACAAGCGCCTGTGTCTGACCGCGTGTGAAAATTGCCGAGCCATGTGTGCGCGGAAGATATCCGACTTCGCAGGTTATCGGCCTGACATCAGTTAAACTGCGTCCATCCATTCTCCTGCCTTCATCGAGAATACGTCTGCGCATGTCGGCCTGCTCGATTTCTTCAATGATAGCATGAACCTTGCGCTTACAGTCAGGGTATTCTTCTTCGAGTTCCTCAGTTGTTTTGTTGAGCAATTCATCGAACTTGTCACTACGCTCGTGCTTGTCCGCAATGAAGTTTATCTCTGGAATCACCGGCTCGACCTTAGCCTTGACTTTGGCGATGAATTCCTCATCAACCTCAGGTGGTATTATTTCTCTCTTTGGCTTACCGGCTTTTTCACGAAGCTGATCTATTGCAATGACTATTTTCTTTATCTCCTCGTGGCCACATTCAAGAGCGCTGAGAAGATCCTCCTCGGATATTTCATGGCAACCACCCTCTACCATAGTAATAGCGTCTGCACTGCCGGCCATCACCAGATTGATGTCAGATTCCTCGATCTGCTGTAGTGTCGGATTCACGACGAATTCACCATCGACACGGCCAATGCGAACACCTGCAATCGTAGTCTCGAATGGGATATCCGAAATCACGAGTGCGGCAGAGGCTCCGATTAGTCCAAGAATATCAGAGTCATTCTCCTGATCCGAAGAAAGCACCGACACGAGAACCTGCGTTTCGCATCTGTAACCTTCCGGGAATAGTGGCCGGATCGGCCTGTCAATGATACGGCTCGATAGAATTTCTTTTTCTGACGGACGTCCTTCTCTCTTGAAAAAACCGCCCGGAATTTTGCCTGCCGCCGATGTTTTTTCACGGTAATCCACTGTCAGAGGGAAAAAATCCTGGTCGGTCTTTGGTTCTTTTTCCCCAACGGCAGTGGCGAGAATCATCGTGTCTGCGTAACGAACTGTCACTGCGCCATGCGCCTGTCTTGCGACCCTGCCTGTTTCCAGTGTCAGAGTTTTTCCCCCGATTTCCAATTCGACTTGTTCAATCATCAATTTACCTTTGTTTTCCTCAGTTGCGCGCGCTCGATTAGCGGCGGAGATCCAGCTTTTGAATCAGTTCGCGGTACGCTTCAATGTCTTTTCTCTTGAGATAATCGAGAAGCTTTCTTCTCCTGCCGACCATCCTCAAAAGTCCGTGGCGTGAATGATAATCCTTCTTGTGATACTCCATGTGCAGAGTCATTTCATTGATGCGCTGCGTGAGCAGTGCAATCTGAACTTCCGGAGAACCGGTGTCCTTTTCATGCAGTTTGAAGTGGTCGACGATCTGTGCCGTCTTTTCTTTCGCTAATGGCATTTTACTCCCTATCCATCAATATGCTTCTAATCTCTTTTTCATCTTGAGCAACTCGCTCGATCAACTTGTCAGTTGATTCGAACTTTATACTGTCTCGCGTCCTCGCAAGAATATCAACATCAACAGTCTTGCCGTACAGGTCTCCTGAGAAATCGAAGATGTTGACTTCAAAATCGAAAATCGAACGATCCTCACTGATATACATCATTCCCGGCAACCAGTCATCCGATACACGAACCCTTGCGGCATATACACCGCATTTCGGAATCAGCTTGTCGCGATGGACACGCACGTTAATCGTAGGATACCCGAACTTCCTGCCATTCCCTCTGCCCTTGACTACCTTGCCGGAAATCCTGAATGGACGACCAAGCATCGCTATTGCAGAGGCAAAATTACCCTCGAAAAGTTCATGCCTGATTCGGCTCGAATGCACCGGCTCGCCATCGTAAAGAACTGGTTCGAGAATCCTGACTTCGTATCCGAATTCCTCCTTCTTCTCCATCAATAATGAAGCGTTACCTTCACGCTTCCGACCAAAAGTGTGGTTGTATCCAACCGACACAAATCTTACGCCGAATTTCCCGACGAGGATTTCACGGATATAATCCTCAGCCTTCAAAACGGCTAACTTAGTATTAAACTGAAAGAGTGCCAGATAGTCAAGTCCAATTTTCTCAAGGATGCGGACACGTTCCTCGTTAAGTGTCAGCAACGGTATCCTGCGGCTCGGCCTGAGGACTTTTGCCGGATGGGGCGTAAATGTCAGCAGTACTGAGGCGACCCCGAGCCTGTGGCTCGCATCGATAACGCCCTTGAGCAATTCCACATGACCCAGATGGATACCGTCAAATGTGCCCTGAGTCAGCGCAGTTCCTTCAGGGAACGCTTTTGGAGCATCGATATTCAGGTGTATTA
>JAJRZO010000533.1 GCA_024275215.1 Candidatus Zixiibacteriota bacterium
CCTCTTGCCAAAGGTGATGAGGAGAAAATCAGCTCAGGACTGACTCGTCTTCGCGAGGAAGACCCGACCTTTTCACTGGTCGCAGACCCTGAATTGAAGCAGACTCTGATTCTTGCACAAGGAGAACTGCAGGTTGACATCCTCGTCAAGAAACTCAAGGAGAGATTTGGCGTTGAGGTTGAACTGGTCAAGCCCAAGATTCCGTATCGTGAGACACTTACGGGCAAGGCTGAAGTTGTCTACAGGTATAAGAAGCAGTCTGGTGGTCGCGGACAGTTTGGAGAAGTC
The DNA here is from genome assembly GCA_024275215.1 of Candidatus Zixiibacteriota bacterium. Lineage (GTDB taxonomy): Bacteria > Zixibacteria > MSB-5A5 > JAABVY01 > JAHJOQ01 > JAJRZO01. Next base: position 289 of record JAJRZO010000533.1, read on the forward strand.
CATATCCGGGTAAGCCCTCGCGCACGGAGTGAAGGTTTTGAATTTGTCAATTCGATCAGCGGTGGCGTGATTCCTGCGAAATTCATTCCGTCGGTTGAGAAGGGTGTTGTCGAGGCGATGAAACAGGGACAGCTCTCAGGGCATCCTGTGATCGATGTTCAGGTCGAGTTGTTCTATGGAAAGACACATCCGGTCGATTCGTCCGATCAGGCTTTCAAGATGGCTGGTCTGTTTGCGTTCAGGGATGCTTTCGAGAAATGCAAACCTGTAATGCTTGAACCCATCTATGACATAGAAGTCAGAATCCCTGATGAGTTTACAGGCGATGTAAGCGGCGACATATCATCTAGGCGCGGGAGAATCTCTGGCATGACTCCCGACAAGGGACAGACTGTAATCAAGGCGCAGGTTCCTCTCGCAGAGTTGTACAAATACTCGACACAACTCAAATCGATTACGCAGGGGCGCGGTCTCTATTCGAGAAAATTCTCGCGTTACGAAGAAGTTCCACGCGATGTTCAGGAGAAACTGATCGCAGAGTATCAACAGGCAAAAGAGGCGGACAAATAGGCATACTCTTGCGATTTTACATAGGACAAATTGCAATCAGGCGCGCACTATCGGGTGCGCGTTTTGCTTTGCAGTCGATGTTGCGTGATGCTTTAAGTGATGAGAGATAATACCATGCAACGTCGTCAGATACAAGCGCATAACATCGATGACAGGTAATTTCTTTATAAGTGTGTAAACCGGCAGAGGGTGTATCCCTTGCCAGTCAGCCCCCCCCTATGCGCCGTCAGGAAAGGATTCCTGACGGCGCACTGAAACGGCGTACAACGGTACTCAGGGATTCCTGACGGTGTACAAGATCATGAGGATACACCAATTTACACATTTCTACGGACATTATCCCGATGATTGCGGTGTAAGAGTTTTATTTGACTTGGCTTCAATGCCTTAGCTATATTTACAAGGGTGAAGGCTGGTTGATACGCATCTGCTGTGTTGCGCAATGAAGGTATTTGTATTCAGAACGAGAGGACTGCTCGGACTGTGAGTAATTGTGTCACAAGGACGATATTCGCGCTCGTTGTGGGATGTCTTTTTTCGGGAGCAATTGTCTATGGTTCCTGGACATATGATGGCAATCTTGTAAAGATCAGTACGGATATTCTTGAACAGAGCGTAAGCACAGATACAGAATTCCTCAATCTGAAAGATTCACTGTCATCCGGTATCGTTGGTCGCACTGATCAACATACTATTCTATACTCTTTCCAGGATTCTACTCTTGAAAAGGGATCGTCTTTGATACTGATATTCCCTGATGATTTCGACCTCACGCACTTGACAGTTGCGAGCTATTCCGATGATGATTCGCTCAATATCGATTTTTCTATTGATACAGTAATTGTTGAAGGCAGCAACATCGAAATCAGGATTGATACGACAGGCGGGATTCCTGAAATTGGATCATCAGTTCAGATCACACTCGATAGTGTTTTGAACTCGACGGCTGCGGGAGAATATGGTGTAATAGCCATATCCTTCGATAGTACAGGAGTGCTTCTCGCGGGTCCCACTTACAGCGCTTTGTTTTCGCTGGAACCTGACAGCATGGTATCTGTTCAGATCAATCCGGCGGATCCACAGAATGTTACCGCGGGGAACACTATTTCTTATTTTTGTTCTGTCGCTGATCAATTCGATAACGAAATAGAGGATTTCGACAAATACTGGTCAGTTGTCAATATCTCAGAGGGGTATGAACCGAGCGGGACGATTTCAGAGGATGGAGTTTTTCTTGGACTCCATTCAGGAACTTCGAGAATTCTGTGCAGAGTCGACATAGGCGCAGACACACTGATCGATTCTACTATCGTATATGTTTTCCATTCCACACTCGATCATTATGTTGTCACCGGATTTCCGGAATCAGTTATCGCCGGACACTCTCTGACGGACTCTATTGTTGTCTCTGCCGAAGATTTGTATGAAAATCCGATAACAGACACTTCGACCATCGTCTGGTTTGAAACAACTGATAATAGGGCAAGCATCCTGCCGAATGCTGTTGCGCCTGATACATTCGTAGCAGCCCTGACAGGATTCGAGGTTTACCAGGGTAACAACTTTGTGTTCAGAACTCCGGGACTTCAGCAGATTACTCTGACCGATTCATCGGGGACATCAACCAAGAAATCAATACTCGTTGAGGCTGGTTTACCTGCAACATTCAATCTGAATGTACCGACGCATGTTGTAGCCGGAGAGGAATTTGAAATCAGCGTCAGCAATGTTACCGATTTGGCCGCTAATCCGCTCGATGCGATAGCACAGGTTGAGCTTGAGACAGACGGAATTTCGCCGTGGGGTGATAACCCGCAGGTATCTTCGATTGAAGTTTGGTCAGGGAACGGATCGGCATTCCAAACCCTTGTAATGGCTGAGACTACCACAGTCAGAGTGACAATCGGTTCTGTCCA
>JAJRZO010000534.1 GCA_024275215.1 Candidatus Zixiibacteriota bacterium
CGGATCAACGGAATTCTCATAATTGTATTTCAGGAAATCCCTGATCGCAACCGGATCGAACATACCGGCTGAAAACTGTCTGTAAATATCTTCAAGATCCACCAGAACAGTCGTGTGGCCCTGCTCTTCACGATACTGTACGTACTCATCCATCGCACTATGGAAACTCTCCGGAGCAACTACAATCAACTCATCATCATAAGCAACACGCGGTTCAGCCCGCATCAGAACCTGCACACTCTTCGGCGCTAATATCTGCGATTTCGAGACAAGAGCGAATCGCTCGAAACGTGAACCTGTGGTAGTCCAGTCAAAACTCAGGAAACCACTGTTGACAGCGAAACCTGTGAGGAATGCCTGATCATCGATATCGGCAGTGCTCAGCAAAAGCATATCCGATCCGGCATTGCCACCAATAACATATCTATGTTCACCAGGGCTGTTCCATGAATAGAAATCGAGCAAGCCCGATGAGTAATTCAAATCCGTCGGACATATAATTTCAAAATAGTCGAGCAGCGGAGTCAAATAGTATTTCACCTGATCAAATTCAATCGTATTCAAGCCATTGTTGAAAGCATCCGACACCATGATCTTCGGATTCGAGCCCTGCGGCTCTATATCTAAAGGCACGCCGTTGACTTTGACTTCGAGTTCATTATCGAACGATGTCACCAGCAATGTGCAGGCATCAAGAGGCTGAATGCCGTCGATCTGAATCGGAATGGAATACTTGCCTTCATCTTTCCACAGCCATCTGTAGTAATTCGTGATATACCCGCCTGATCCTGCTTCGAGGAATCGATTCTCCTCGAATCTCCTGAATCTATGAAACCTCGTATGTATTACTGGATCGCTTGCATCCGGGACAACCGATATTGTCTCCATTCGTTTCGGTTCTTCCGGGAAACTACCACCGTAAGTCAGCCAGAGATATACTGTCGGTGTATATCCATTAGTGACATACTCAGGTCTTTTCGCAGTCGGATCAATGTTCAGGAAATCAGCGCCATGTGCATAGAATATGATCTCATCGCCAGCGTTGAACACACCATCTGATTCACCTTCGACTCGTATTGCAATTTCACGGAATTCAGGTCTCGCCTTGCTGTTATCATTAGGCAGTTCCCTGCCACCCATCCAGAAAAGACGCAAAGTCCTCGGATCAATGGATGCGATATCCATACCGGCATTGCTGAGTGCAGTCCCGCTGATGCTGTAGATGCCTGCGTCCTCGATACCAATTTTAGCCCACGATGCGGAGTGCGCGAAAGGATCAAATGTTTCCGCTCTCTTTCTTGCAATGACCGATGCCTGACGTGGTACTCGCCAGCTTTTTGCCTGCTCATAATTGAGAAGAGTCGCTCTGAAAATTCTTTCAAAAGCATGATCCCTGAGCGCAAGTGCATTCGTCTCAGGTGCAGCATCGAATTCGACAAGAACTTCAATTTCGTTCGCAACAGCAGATATAATCTCACCTGATGATATTTTAACCGGACTCAGCATCAGTTCTATAACTCTCTGATTCCGGATAAAATACGGTTCACTTGTTGTTACAATCGGATAGCTTGCCGATGCTCTCGCCCGAAGAAACAGCGCATTGTCGTACGGAGTCTCCTCATGGGGACGATTCAACGGCTGCGAGACTGGTTCAATATCTCTGTAATTCGTAGAAATCACCGAGACACGCGGCTCAGACCCTGCCGGGATACCAAGTATCACTTTGCGGATTGGATTCCTGGCGTAACCGGTTTTTTCATTCAGTGCGCATTTCGGAATGTCGAGCATTTGCTCGCCCGTTACCTCATCGTCACGAATTTCGTACTGTTCAGGAGTATACACAAAGCGAACATGGGAGTTACTTGATTCGAGGATTCGTACATCGCTGTATTCCGGGAGAGATTCCGCATGAATTGACAGTGCAGAAATGAGGACGGCAACAATTGCGAAAACAACTGGCCATATCGACTGATTGAATCTTTTGATCACTAAAGCTACCATAACGAAAACCGACAGCAAAAAAGCCGGAGTGTCAGTCTTCCGGCCGCAAAGCCGCCAGAACATCTAAAGGGTTGTACCGCATCAATTCAAACAAAAAACGTAACTCGCGTTACAAGTCATTCCCTTTAGCTGTGTTCGATGGCAACTCCTGTCTTAGTTTTCGTCGCTAAATTAGATTAAATGAGCCTTAGTGTCAAGGTTTTTCAATGATTTATAACACTTTAAGAGCTGTCAGGTTTCATCAGAATTCACAAGCCCCGACAAAGTATTAGCAATCAATACAGAATTCTTTGCAATTTCCCTGCCAGCGCCGATGTCGTTTCCGTACAGATACCCAAAGCTCATTTACACCAACATATTATATCGCCGCAAGTTCCAGCACAAGTGTGCGCTTCTCCCTCGGCCATGTCATATTTCTGCATAAAATTGCCGGCGATCTGCAAACTGATTCAGCCTTGATGAAATTTCTTGTAGGTCATGCCCGCTTGGGGCGTGACCTACAACTACTGAATGCTCCAGTGGACGGCAGATGTCCCGAGGCTGTCCCAAAAGATGTGAAATACAG
>JAJRZO010000535.1 GCA_024275215.1 Candidatus Zixiibacteriota bacterium
ATGAGTGACATTGAAAAATTGAAACAAAGTGATTCTAAGAAAGAAAACGGCATTCAAGAGCAACCTAAGGACGAACCAGCTTATCTCGTGGACGAACCAGCTAATCTCGTGGACGAACCAGCTTATCTCGTGGACGAACCAGCTTATCTCGTGGACGAGCCATGTAATCACACCCAGCTAAAGATCGATATGACCGACCATAACATCACATGTGAGAATAAATTAGTCTCTACTACGAAAGACTTTAAGATAAAAGAAAATTTTTCAAGTGGTCGCGGGGGCTGTGCCCTTGCGGATTCTGTGGTGTAACTATTTGCAATACAATATACTTAATACACGGCAGCATACAGGCTGTGTGCACATTTAACAACCGGCGGTTGATACGACGGAGTTGCAATCATTATTGTAGTAATAATAGATTCCCGCCTTCGCGGGAATGACGACAGCTAACGACTCTTCACAGTGGACGGAAGATGAGCTTTCTGCCAGTCATCCCTTAATATTTGCAATCGGCAACAGCTTGACGACTGGTTTCGATATGCCGATTTTGTCGACAGCATCAATCACATCGTCAATATTCTTGTAGGCGAAACCGGCTTCCTCGGCGAGTCCGGAAAATGACGCAGCTCTCACAAGTATTCCACGACTGCGCATATCATCCGCAAGGTCTTTGCCACGCACTCGTTTTTTCGCTTTCATCCGCGACATAGTTCGTCCCGCGCCATGCAGTGTCGACCCGAATGTCTCATCCATCGCCTTCTGAGTACCTACCAGAAGATACGACCCTGACTCCATCGAACCACCTACAATCACAGGCTGCCCGACATCACGATACTTGCCGGGAATCCCTGGCGATCCGGGACCGAATGCGCGTGTCGCGCCTTTGCGATGCACGACGACCTCGAGTTCTTTTCCATCGACATTGTATTTCTCGACCTTGGCGATATTATGTGCGACATCATAAATCGTGATAATCCCAAGTTCCTGATCTGATTTCTAGAAAACTTTCTTAAATGCTTTACGCACCTGATGGGTAATTATCTGACGATTGGCAAACGCGTTGTTCGCTGCACATTTCATGGATGCAAAATAACGTTTTCCCTCATCAGACGTAAACGGCGCGCATGCAAGCTCTCGATCCCGGACATGAATGCCATATTTCCGAACGCTCTTCTCGAAAACTTTGAGATAATCAGTAGCAACCTGATGTCCAAAGCCACGCGATCCGCAATGAATAGAAATGATAATCTGATCGGGGCGATCAATCCCGAAGAGACTGGCGGTCTGTATATCGTAGATATTGCTTTCTTTAACAACTTCGATCTCAAGATAATGATTGCCTGATCCGAGAGTTCCAAGCTGATTGACCCCACGCTTGAACGCTTTATCTGACACAAAGTCGGGATTCGCTCCCTTGAGACACCCGTGTTCCTCTATAGAATCCTGATCTTCGCGAGTGGCATATCCATTTTTCACACACCATTCAACTCCATCAGTCATCACATCCCTGAATGTTTTTCTGTCAAGTCCAACAGTTCCGCTCTTCCCTGTACCCGCAGGCACATATTTGAAAAGCGTATCGATAAGCTCCTGCAATTTCGGCCTGACTTCTTCAAGAGTCAGATTTGTCCTGAGCATCCTCATGCCACAGTTGATATCGAATCCGATTCCGCCGGGCGATATTACGCCGTCACTGGTTGAGAATGCCGCCACGCCGCCAATGGGAAAACCATAACCCCAATGACCATCAGGCATACAGAGCGCTGATCCTACAATGCCGGGCATGCACGCGACATTAGTTATCTGATCGAATACGCCCTGCTCTATCTGACCGATCAGCCTGTCGGACGAGTATATTCTCGCAGGCACTCTCATACCGTCCTTCTGGGATCGATCTATCTCCCAGATGCCTTCCGCGATCTTATGTTTTTCCATCGGATCACCTACAGGTCAAAGATCACAAACGCTTTCCAGATATTTCCTGCTTGTTCTACGTTGAACATATGCAGTGTTACGGCCTTAATGTCAACAGCAATGTCATGCCGTTCGTGATCGATCGGTTCGCCGCGAACTGTTGCACTTAGTTTGAATACAGGGCCATCGCTGATTTCATTGATCCTGAACTCAGAAAAAAGAACGGCTTCAGCATCTTTGAGAAAGATCAACTCCGACAACCATTCGTAAAACAACATCTCGATGCTACTCTCTCTAAGCTCCAGATTCCACGAATGAGTTTTCCTGACTGTCGATATGTCGGCCATTCGTGAAACGAGTGACATCGCAGCATCCTCGAAGAGTTGTGGAAGCGTGTGGCTTTCGATCTCGACCGCGCAATCGGCAGTTGCGATATTATCGATGTATTTGAACGACATAACGGTTCGACACACCTCCAATAAAAAAGCGCCCTCGCGGGCGCTTAATTCAAGTTGCACCCGGCCATTATTCAGCCTTGATGATGCAATCCACAGGGCAGACCGCAACGCAGCGAGACCCCTCATCTAATTTTTCGCACTCATCGCACTTGTCAGGATCGATTACGTAGATGTCGCCTTCTGTAATAGCGCTGTTCGGGCACTCCGGCTCGCAAAGTCCGCATGCTGTGCATTCATCAGTTATTGTCATCGCCATTTCAGTTGTCCTCCGTTCTTACAGTACAAATGCAAAAATCTAAAGTTGACTAAACGCCTTCAAAAACCCTCCGAATATATACGCGACACAATAGGTGTGCAAGGGAAAAAACTCCGGTTTATCTCCGTGTGACTCTGTACAGAATCACCAGGGCTACAGTAAATAGCGCCAGATCGTAAACGGTCAGAAGAGCCTCAAATATAAACGCATCGACAAACCCATGCCTGACGAAAATGATGGAAAAATTGCCAAGAGTATGTAACACAGCCGCAATTGTCAGGAATTGCCACGGCTCCCTCCGACCGACTCCATAGGCAATTAAAACACCCATTGATGTATGGAACATGATCGTTATCAGCCGCTCCCATACGGCAAGGGAAACCAGTCCGAGAGCACCTGATGCGAAGAGTCCCCCTGTGAGCCAGCATGCCTCTACCAGCCCGAAACCGGCTCCGACCATCGCACCGAGCGCCACCATTGACCTCAGATTCGGCCTGTCATCCTTCTGGTTCCATCTAAACCAAATCAACAGTGTCTTAAATCCCTCTTGAAAAAAGCCGGAGATCGCCGCGATAACAAATGCGGCGAAGTAGGTTCCCGACCCGGCTGATCCCAGCGACCTGAAAACCGCGCCGGAGAATTTTTGCTGAATAGGCGCCTGAACATAGACAACAAGCGCAAATGTTATTCCCGACATCACGAACAGCAGCCAGTAATCTGCGCGGGACAGGTTTCCACGTGAAAACAGTAAGACGCATAAAAACGCAATCGCAGCATAAAATGCCCAGATCATAACTCGTCGATAAAATGTCGACCAGAAACTACTCTTGATCCCGGTATCTTCCGATTTCTCTCCTTCGGCCAGAAGGTCTATTACAAGATTCTGTCTTGTATCAACGACTCGCAAAAGTTTCCCGTCGTCAGCAATATAGAAAAGGTTCTTAATCACATCGATGCTGGCTACCGTACACTCGACAGCCTGACCGCCAAATTGTATCTTCTCCCTGCCGGTAATCTTCACTTTCATCGGAATACGTCTTATCAGTTGCGGGACCAGAATATCGATCGTCTGCTCAGAACCCACAGTCATGTTGACATTGTAAAACGCAATCTCCCACTGCGCGATGAAGTTATTATCAGCCAGCCGGGTACCGGGCGGAATGTTGAATGAAAACGTAGTGTCGAGTCCCGGCCCGCTCCCACGCCCCATGAACATGTTGTTGACAATGTCAGCACGAAGGGTTGACCTCTTGCCGTTCATCACATATTCAGAAATATACCTCATTGGAGCACCAGTAATATCGCAGTACAGCGAACACGCCAGGTCAGCCTTGAATGACTGACCAAGCGCTGACATGTCGAGATTGACATCCATATCGAACAGATAGATATTTCCAACTCCCTGCACCGCTTCAACACCGGCAAGTTTCGCAGTATGAGTCCCGATAGGCGCAGACCCGATCGAGAATCGATATGTTCGTTCCTCGCCGGTTTCCCAGACATTCGCGACACCTCGCGCGTAAACAACGCCAGCCTGAAGAAGGATCATCAGCACAACAATTATAAACGAGTTTACCGTAGTCGAAACAGTCTTACCGAATTTTACATGACTCGTATTCATAACAATTATCCACCCAGTCCAATTTCTCTTTCATCGTCGTCAAACAAATCGCCATCACCCGCTCTCTTGCCTGTGAATCTGACCAGCCAGATTGAAAGCTCATAGAGCAACAATAACGGACCAGCGAGCATGACCTGGCTGAAAACATCCGGCGGCGTAAGCGTTGCTCCCAATACGAGCGAGAGAACAACAGCGTAGCGCCTGCCTTTTGCGAGCATCTTGTATGAAACTAACCCGACTCGACCAAGAAAATACGCCACCACCGGCAACTCGAATACAATTCCGAATGCCAGCACAAGATAAGCAGCGAAGGAAAGAAGATTGCCGATCGATATGAGCGGCGTCATATTCTCCGTACCATACCCCATCAGGAACTTGATTGCCGCAGGCAGGACAATGAAATAGCAGAAGCTCGCACCCAGCGCAAAGAACACTGTGGCTGCCAGAACTACCGGAACGACAAGCATCTTCTCTCGGGGATAGAGTCCGGGAGAGACGAATCTCCAGAGTTGATATGAAATGACAGGAACCGCAAGCATTATTCCCATTATGATCGACAATTTCAGCCTTACGAGAAACGCCTCAGTCGGAGCCATGAAGTAGACTTCCCCGACAAGGCTTGCAATCAAGTCAATCACATGATCGACGAAAAACCAGCTGATAGACGCCCCGATAATGCACGCCACACCAGCCTTAAGCAGTCGCCGCCTCAATTCCTCGAGATGATCGAGGAACGGCATATCACTTCGGTCAGTATCGCTCACTTAGTTCTCGCTGTCCAGAAGCCTGCGGACTTCATCGAAGAATTCCTCTTTGTCTTTGAAATTCTTGTAAACCGATGCAAACCGCACGTATGCAACTTCGTCGATCTCACGCAACCTCTGCATGACCATCTCGCCGACTGTCTCCGAACGAACCTCCTGCTTTGCGAGATTAAGCAGTTCGTTCTCAATATCCATCACACATTTTTCGATTTGTTTCTGAGAAACAGGACGCTTGTTAGTTGCGAGTTCGATTCCGCGTTTAAGTTTCTGTCTGTCGAATGGTTCGCGCCTGTCGTTGGATTTACGAACAGTCATACCCTCGACTTCGATGTATTCATAAGTTGTGAAACGCTTGCCGCACCCCGCACACTCACGCCTGCGCCTGATTGCGCGGCCTTCCTGCACCGAACGGGAATCTACGACTTTGTCCTCATCCCCGCCACAGTACGGACATTTCATAACTCAACCTCCGTCAGTTCCATCAGCCTTACAGAACCGTCCTCCAGCATCAAATCTACGTGCATTCCTGCCTCGCGTAACATCTGACGTGAAAGATCATCAGGATAACCATCACGGCACACGATTCGCACAATACCCGCATTGATGATTATCTTCGAGCATAAACTGCACGGAAATGTCGTCGTATAGATAGTGCCGCCATCGATGTTTACTCCCGATGTCGCCGCCTGCACCACTGCGTTCTGTTCCGCATGGATTGCTCTGCACAGTTCGTGTCGTTCGCCTGATGGTATTTTCAATTTCTCTCTCAGGCAACCGATGTCAAGACAATGCGGAAGTCCTCGCGGGGCGCCGTTGTATCCGGTGGAGAGTATCCGCTTGTCTTTGACGATTACTGCGCCTACCTGCCTGCGCAGACAGGTTGATCTCGTGGCGGCAAGATCGGCAATCGCCATAAAATACTCATCCCATGAAGGTCTGCTGTCATTTGACATGATGACTCACCAGCACTTTCTCACCGACATCGATGTTAAACTTATTCGCGAAGTTCCCGCCGTTAACGGCCAACTCCAGCAAACCACTGCTCCCAATATACGCAACTAACTCACCTGAATCCACTGAGGAGTATGTCTTCTCGATTGAGTCAAACAGAATGCTCTCCCGGAGCAAGGCTGACATTTTCTTTCCTTTTGCAAGATCACCTATGTCAATGAAGCTGATATTGGTTATCGCATTACCGAAACTATCAATCGAGATGATTTCACCTTCAACGCCTGCGTCGGTCATAATCGGTTTCGCAAAATCCAACCTGCATATTTCTGATACGACAGGTCCAAATTGTGACGGTTCAACACCTGATGCCAGATATGCTGCTGCCGGAGCCATAATATCCCGCCCCTGGAATGTTGCGCTTTCGGGATTGATCGCGTAGGTTGGGTTTGTGATCTCGCGGGTTTCGCAGTCGATTTCGCACATTACAAGCGACAACAAACCGTTGTCGGGCGCGACAAATTTGTAGCGACCTGAATTCGCCAGCAAAATCTTTCTCTCAGATCCGACTCCCGGATCAACCACGCAGAGAAAAATCGTACCTTCAGGGAAAAAGCGATATGATCTCCAGAGCAGGAATGCCGCCTGTTTGACATCACCCGGTTTGAGATCATGAGTTATGGTAACAAAGTGCAAGTTTCTACAAATCGACAGCATCACCGCTTCCATCTCGGCAACATACGAGTCCGATGTTCCGAAATCAGTTAGTAGTGCGACTGTCTTTGTCTCAGGCATTACAAATCGAAAAGATTGAGGCCAGTCTCATCATCGTGTGCTCTGTGCAATTCAGTCGGGATCGTTGTTATCATCAACTCGCCCGTCACGGAAATCGTGCCTGAGAACAGATGCCCGGCATATACACTAAAATTACTATCCGAAATAGTAATGTGCGCATGGACAAATCCGCGCGAATCGACGAGTGAAATATCACCGGTCAGATTGATAAGTTCATATTCATCATCGAAACGCTTTCTGGAGTATTCTTTCTTGTCGGCATCGAAATAGCCGAGTTCCAGATTGCACACTGCGCCGATTCCGGTAATAAATCCGGCAGTTATACCTTCATCATTAACAAACTGCGTAAGTGTTGCGATGATCTCATCGCCTTTTTCCAGTTTCAGCAAATAGCCTGTGTCTGTCTTTCTGTGTTTCAAAGGTCGTTACTCCTCTTCGCAGGATTCGTCCATCCATTTCAGATAAGTTGGATCGCCATCGATTATCGGTATCGCGATTATTTCCGGTACTTCATAACTGTGATGTTTCCTGATCACCCCGGATGCTCGCTCATAGTTGTCCTTACAGGTTTTCACCAGTATCAAAAGTTCCTTTCCGGTCTGCGCAGCACCGCCCCACCTGTAATACGATGTCAGGCCGGGGATAACATTGACGCACGCAGCGAGCTTCTGATTTATCAGTTCCTCACCGATCCTCGAAGCCTCCATTTGGCTTGAGACTGTTGACATGATCACAATGTATTCAGCCATAACGACACCTGCTTTTGATCCGGTTATTTTTTTATCTCTCTTCCGAGATGCTTTTCGATTGATTTGATTTTACCTTCGATCCTGCCGGTCGCCCCTTCCCGATCATCGATTGCAATTCGAGTAGTGACACGGCTGAATCTTTCGCGCAGTTTCATGTGGCATTTCTTCACAAGCTCCATCAACTCATCCCAGTCGCCTTCCACGATCGTGCCCATCGCGTGAATACGATGTGGCAGCCCTGAGTCCTCGATAATCCTGATGATTTCCGAGACATCCTTCGAAAGCGACTCCGACGAACCAATGGGAAATGTCGAAAATTCCAGCAACATTATATAACCCTCAACTCGTTTTGTATTCTTCCTTCAATTCAGGATAGAGCGGGAATCGATCGCAAAGCTTTTTGACTTCTGCACGGACTTCAGCGTAGATGTCTTCGTTTTTCAGGTTGTTAATGACCCTATCGATCAACTGCGCGATCTCCCGCATTTCATCTTCTTTCATCCCTCGCGTTGTGACAGCAGGTGTGCCAACACGAATGCCGGAAGTCACAAACGGTTTCCTCGTGTCGAACGGAACCGTGTTTTTGTTTGTAGTAATGTTTGTCTTATCAAGAGCTTTCTCGACTTTCTTGCCGGAGAAATCCTTATCAAGAAACGACAGAAGCATCAGATGAGTATCTGTTCCGCCTGACACGACCCGCTGTCCGAGCTTCACAAACTCATCAGCCATAGCCGCAGCGTTCTTCACGATCTGTTGCTGATATGTCTTGAATTCAGGTTGAAGAGCCTCTTTGAATGCGACAGCTTTCGCTGCAATTATATGCATGAGCGGACCGCCCTGTATCCCCGGCATTACTGTACGGTCGAGATCATCAGCATATTTTTCCTTGCACATCACCATCCCACCGCGTGGCCCGCGGAGTGTTTTGTGCGTCGTAGTCGTCACAAAGTCAGCATACGGAAACGGCGATGGATGCAATCCCGTAGCGACAAGCCCTGCGATATGCGCGATGTCCACCATAAGATACGCGCCGACCGAATCGGCAATCTCGCGGAATCTCACAAAGTCGAGCTTGCGCGGATACGCCGATGCCCCTGTTACAATCATCTTAGGTTTGACTTCGAGAACCTGTTTCGCCAAGGCATCATAGTCGATCACTTCAGTCTCTTTGTCAACCTGATACCCTATGAACTTGTAGAGTTTGCCGGAGAAATTGATCGGATGACCATGCGTGAGATGCCCGCCATGTGAGAGATCGAGCCCCATGACCGTATCGCCCGGATCGAGGAC
>JAJRZO010000536.1 GCA_024275215.1 Candidatus Zixiibacteriota bacterium
GGCATGGGCGATTGTATGTCTGTGCTCACACTCGACGATCCGTGGCTTGGCAAAGGCTTTTTCGGAACCTGCGACACACCGCTAAGAAACGCTGACAATACTTATCAGTACCCATGTTCCGGCGAGATCCATGACTGCGGTCAGCTTATCTCCGGATGTATCTGGAGCATCAGAAACAATCTGATCCTGACATATCCGTTGACTTATCTTGACACGCTTGCAAATCTGACTATTAACTCAATCCTGTTGCATACAGGCGATTTGATCACACCGCAGATTGCGATTGATTTTCTCACACTCGATGACGATGACGGAAATATCGACAACGGGACTCCCAACTATAATGACATCTGCGCAGGTTTCGCGGATCACAATATGGATTGTCCCGATCTGGCTCTGATTCTGTTTGAATACCCCGATGGTAAACCTGAGACGGTTCTTCCTAACACCGAGACGACAGTCAAATTCAATGTCAATGAATTGAATGCAACGCCTGTTCTCGGAACGGGAGCGATGTACTACTCGATTGATGGCGGGGCGTTCGTTCAGGGGACAGTCAACGATCTCGGGCCGAATCAATATGAAGCAGTTCTCCCTGCCGTGCCATGCGGCACGACATTACACTGGTATGTTGCTGCAGAGGCTGATGGATACGGCACGATCACCGATCCGCAGTATGCGCCTTCCGAATACTATAATGCGGTGGTCGCAACCCAGTTCCTGGTAGCTTTCGATGATGATTTCGAAACCGACAAAGGCTGGACATTCTCTGGAGGTCTCTGGGCACGAGGCGTGCCGACCGGCGGCGGTGGAACCTCGCACGGCAATCATGACCCGTCAAGCGGTCACAATGCACCGAATGTTCTGGGGTACAATCTCAACGGAGATTATGAGAACAGCATGCCGGAGCGTCACGCCACAAGTCCGGCAATAGACTGTAGCAGCCTTGCCGGTATACAGCTCAAGTTCTGGCGCCATCTGAATGTCGAAACATCAACGTATGATCATGCCTATGTGAGAGTGAGTGCTGACGGCAATACATGGACAACCATCTTTGCAAATTCCGGAGAAATCACGGACAACTCATGGGCTGAATATGTATACGACATTTCTTCGGTTGCTGATGGCGAACCGACTGTTTACCTGCGGTTCACAATGGGCAGCACCGATGGATCGTGGCAGTACTCAGGCTGGAATATCGATGACGTCGAAATCTCAGCATATGCTTGTGATGTGACGGGCGACACCGATGGCGACGGTATCATCGACGCCTCAGACAATTGCCCGTTGGTTTACAATCCTAATCAGGATGATGCTGACGGAGATGGAATCGGTGACAGTTGCGATGTCTGCACAGACCTCGATAATGATGGTTATGGTGATCCCGGATTCCCGGCGAACACATGCCAGCTTGACAATTGTCCCGGCATCTACAATCCATCACAGGCTGATGCTGATGGAGACGGAATCGGGGATGTTTGCGATGAGTGCACGGATACTGACGGCGACGGCTTAGGCGATCCCGGCTATCCGGCAAATACATGCAATACTGACAATTGCCCGACAGTGAACAATCCTAATCAGGAAGATTCAGACAATGACGCTGTCGGCGACAGTTGCGATAATTGCATCAATACGTATAATCCTGATCAGACAGACTCTGACAGCGATGGAGTAGGTGATGCGTGCGACTGGATATGCGGCGATGTGAATGAAGATGGTTTGGTTGACATCGACGATGTTGTCTACCTGATTGAATACATATTCGCCGGTGGTCCGCCGCCCAGTTTCCAGGAATCGGGAGACGTTAATTGCTCTGGTGGAATTGATGTTGATGATGTGATATACATTATCAACTACATCTTCACTGCCGGACCTGAACCATGTGCTGGTTGTCCGTAGTGTTGAAATAATGTCGAAGTAAAATTCGGGATAATGCCGTGAGCAATATCCCGAATTTTACGGACTTGAAATGGAGTGATGGATCGATTTACACATGATAGAATCCCATTTTAGTCTTCTTTTCAGAAGTTGACAAGAGAGATAAAGCAACAGGAGAACATCTTAACAAAGGAACGGTGGAACTATGAGACCAACACTGTGCATCAAGAGCGGATTGTGCATCGTACTGACCGCGCTGGTTCTGGCGATTTTGATTCCTGCAGATGTGTTCGCGGAGCAGATCAAACTCGACTATTACTTCGACCAGCCGACTCTGTCCGATGTGAAAATCGGCGATGTAGTCTATGACAGAATTACTATCCCAGGATGTCCGAACTCAGGCAATGCGGGCCAACCGGCTTTGCCTTCAAGAGGAGCCAGCATTTTGCTTCCCTATGGCACTGAGGTTGAAAGCATCGAAATCGTGGCAGGTGAGCGGACAGTACTCGGAGACGGGTATCTTGTGGAGCCTGTCGCACAACAGATCAAGCTATCTGCGATGCCCACGGAACCGGTCCTTCCTGTGCCTGATCAGCAGATATACAGCTCTGATCAGCCATTTCCTGAGGCAATGTACAGGAATATCGGAACGCAGGTATTCCGTGGGTACAACACACTGGTTCTCAGGCTGCAACCTGTGCGGTACATACCGACAACTGGTGAACTGTCGTATTGTACTCAGCTTACAGTAATCGTCAACACTGTGCCATCAAGGAAATCCAATGATATGTTCAGAGGTCTTGATGTCGATGCGGAAGAAGCCGCTTCTCGTGTTGACAATCCTGAGATGATCACCAGTTACCAGGCTGCCCCGAGAATCGGGCGGGCGAAATTCGATTTACTGATCATTACGACAGTCAGTCTTGCGAGTTCATTCCAGCCTCTCGCGGATTATCATAACGCAAACGGTATCGCCACAACAATCAGGACTACTCTCGATGTAGGAAGCACAAATCCGGATGATGTACGGCAATATATAAAGGACAGTTATCTAAATGATGGCATAACTTATGTGCTGATTGGCGCTGATGATGACATTATCCCAGCCAAGGATCTTTATGTTCTAACTTCCTATCCAAGCGGCGAAGCTGAATACAATATGCCTGCTGATCTCTATTTCCAGTGCCTCGATGGAACATATAACTACGACGGTGACTCCTATTGGGGAGAACCGACAGATGGCGAAGGCGGCGGAGATGTCGATCTCGTGGCAGAAGTCTATATCGGCAGAGCATCAGTCGGCAATACTACCGAAGCCGACCGATTCGTCTCGAAAACACTTCAATATCTTGGGTCTTCCGCATCATATCTGGAGGATGTTCTGCTCGTCGGCGAGTATCTCGGCTTTGGCGGAGCTTCTGAGTATGCGCATGAGACTCTGAACGAACTGGTCGATGGTTCCAGCGCCCACGGATACACGACAGTAGGAATCCCGTCGGATATCTACAGCATTGACAGTCTTTATGAGTTTATCTACACATGGCCGCAGTCAGCTCTGACCAGCAGGATCAACAATGGTCTTCACGTTGTTAACCATCTTGGACACGGCGACCAGGATTACGCCATGAAAATGTATAACAGCGATGTTTTGAGTGCGTTGACCAATACGGATCATTGCTTCGTCTACTCGCAGACCTGCCTTGCCGGACATTTCGACGGTACTGATTGCTGGGCAGAGACAATGAATATCAAAACAGATTATGGCGCTTTCGCTGTCATTATGAATGCCCGTTACGGCTTCGGTGAATACAACAGCACTGATGGAGCATCGCAACGGTTCAATCGTGAATTCTGGGATGCGATGTTCAATCCGGCAGAAGGCAAGACCAGACTCGGTCCTGCAAATTCGGATTCAAAAGAAGATAACATCTACCGTATCAGTGATGACTGCATGAGATGGGTTACATACGAGTTGACCCTGTTCGGTGATCCTACGATATCGTTCAAGGGAGTTGCTACAATCGGATTCCAGTATCCTCTCGGCATACCTGAAACGGTAAGTCCGGGTGTATCTACTCCGCTCGAAGTCGTGGTTTCAGGCGTTGGTGATGGCGTGCCGGTTCCCGGAACCGGACAGTTGCACTATTCGATCAATGGTGGCGCAATCCAGACGATTCAGATGACAGAGACGACTACCAATCACTATGAAACACAGCTACCTGCCATCAATTGCGGCGAAGTCCTCGAGTTCTATGTCAGCGCCGAGGAACAGGAAAACGGTCGGATTTATAATCCAAACCCGAATTCACCCAATGTTGTGAATGCTGTTACAAGTGTCGCCACTGTTTTCGAGGATGATTTCGAGACGGATAAAGGCTGGTCGATCTCAGGTGGAAGCTGGGCGCGCGGTATTCCGACCGGTGGCGGCGGCGAATACGGCAATCCCGATCCGACAAGCGGATATGTGCTTCCCAATGTGATCGGATATAACTTGAGCGGAGACTATGAGAACAGCATGCCGGAGAGACACATCACAAGCCCGGCAATCGATTGTTCGGGAATGACTGACGTTACTCTCAAATTCTGGAGATGGCTTGGCGTTGAACAACCATCGTATGACCATGCTTATGTCAGGGTAAGCAATGATGGAACATCATGGACAACAATCTGGCAAAACGCATCTACCATTACTGACAATGAATGGGCGGAATTCGAGTATGATATCTCTGCTGTGGCCGACAACCAGCCCACTGTTTATGTGAGATTTACAATGGGTACGACAGACAGCGGCTGGCGTTACTGCGGTTGGAATATCGATGATGTCAGACTGGTTGCGTATTTGTGCGAGGAAAATCCTGATTCAGACAACGATGGCATCCCGAACGCGGAAGACAACTGTCCGACGACATACAATCCCGCTCAGGAGGATTCCGACAGCGACGGCGTCGGTGACTCGTGTGATAACTGCATAAACACATACAATCCCGATCAGGCTGATGAAGATCAGGATGGAATTGGAGATTTGTGTGAGTGGATTTATGGTGATGCTGACGGCAACGGCATGATAGACATTGATGACGCTGTCTATATCATACAGTACATCTTTGCAGGAGGCCCGGCTCCTGATCCGGAAGAGGCTGGCGACTGTGATTGCTCAGGTATTTGTGACATCGATGATGTTACGTACCTGATACAGTATATTTTCAATCAGGGGCCTGTGCCCGGAGAGGGTTGCAAGTAACAGCAATCCTTGCAACCGAGCAATTTAGGAGTCTCCTTCGCAATATGAGGGGGACTCCTTTTTTGTTAGTCTGTGTTGCTTTTGACTGAACACAGAAAACCAGTATCCGGTCTTCGAATCCGAAACCGGATGACGGATCATGTCCGGCATGACGGTTTTGAGTATTTCGCGTATGGCAGATGTCCAGAGGTTGTCCCAAAAGCTTTGATTTACACAAGCGGGGTACTGGATTTGTCGCCCTTGCGAAGGCGAGATTCTATTTAGCATCAATACGTTCAATGGATTCCCGCCTGCGGGCGTGTTGACAAAGTTAAGTTGCCTCGTAAAGTGCACACGGTAGCTGTGCTGCCGTGTATTCAGTATATTGCATTGCAGATAGTTACAACAGAGAATCCGCAGGGGCACAGCCCCTGCGAGCACTTGAAGACTCTATTTAGCATCAATGCGTTCA
>JAJRZO010000537.1 GCA_024275215.1 Candidatus Zixiibacteriota bacterium
AGGGCGTCAGAGGGTTGCAGTCAATCATCGACCATTTGTTTTCGACAGCAGGCTTACTTGCTCGTTTACGCTTATCCCTGCTTGACAAACCGTCCCCGTAATAAGTTATTGTATTCTTGATCATTGAACTCCGGCATCGTTCTGTTGATGCGAATATGATTGGAGACACAATGCGACCAACCCTCAACTTCCTCACAGATAAATTGATCGAAAGGATCATAAGCGAAGCTCGCGAATTGATATGTAAACTCGGTGTTGAGATTCATAATGAGAACGCCATATCAATTCTTGGCGATCATGGCGCAAAAGTCGATCGCGATAAACAGCGCGTATTCTTCACTGATGACATTATCGACAGATCGTTGGAAACTGCCCCTTCTTCGGTGAAGCTCTATGATGTTAATGGTGAGCTTGCAGCGGACCTTTCGGGACACAATGTAAACTACACTCCTGGATCAGCGGCGATCAGTATTCTCGATAACGGTGAGTCTCGCAAACCACTGACAGGCGACTATGTTGATTTTGCAAAGCTGATGTGTGGGATGGATAATATCGCGTTGCAATCGACAGCGATGATTGCATCTGATGTGCATGAGTTGATCTCCGATTCATACAGGTTGTACTTGAGTTTGCTGTACTGCGACAAACCTGTTGTCACCGGCACATTCACGATTGAAGCATTTGAGATCATGAAGGATTTGCAGATTGCTGTGCGAGGAAGCCGAGAGGAACTTGCCGCGAAACCACTGACAATGTTTTCATGCTGCCCGACATCGCCGCTCAAATGGAGTGATGTTACTTCTCAGAACTTGATCGACTGCGCGAAATACTTGATCCCTGTCGAGTATATCGCCATGCCTTTGTCGGGTTTTATGGCTCCGGTCACACTTGTGGGGACGCTGATACAGCACACTGCGGAGACTTTGAGCGGTCTCGTGATCAGCCAGCTTGCAAATCCGGGAGCGCCTGTTGTGTGGGGCGGATCGCCAGCGATATTCGATATCAGGTATGAAACGACGCCGATGGGTGCGGTCGGCACGATGATGATTGACTGCGCATACAATGAAATCGGCAAACATTTGGGTTTGCCGACACAGGCATATATCGGGCTTTCGGACGCCAAACTTCTCGATGCGCAGGCAGGACTGGAAACCTCGATGGGAGCGACACTCGCCGCGCTGAGTGGAATCAACAGCATTTCCGGTCCCGGTATGCTCGATTTTGAAAGCTGTTTCTCGCTCGAAAAGCTTGTACTCGACAATGAAATCTGCGGAATGACATATCGCATGATAGAAGGAATCGAGCCGAAGGAAGATTTCCCATCGATTGGGAGATTCGAGGAAATGTTAAGAGATGGACATTTGTTAATTGCCGACCATACGCGCAAGTATCTCAAAGAAGAGATTAGATTCCCCGGTCCGTCAATTGACCGTGCGAACAGATCAAGATGGCAGGAAGAGGGAAGCAGGACGCTTTACGAAAGAGCGCATGATGAGGTCAGACAAATTATCACTTCATGGGGGGGATATGTGTTGAGTGATGACGTGAGGTTCGAGTTGACAAAACTGATGGAAACGGAAGCCCGTCACCATGGCATGGATCGGTTGCCGGAGATTGCATGAGAGAGCTACTTGCAATCGATGGTGAACGGATCGTACCACCAGTGAGAGCGATACTGCGAGCGCAGGGTGTGCCGGATGATGTTGAGACGGCAACGAATATCATTGAACTTGCTGAACAGGCTATTGAGATGTTCAGCAATCTGGTGAGTCCTGTGGGTGTTATGTATGATCTTGGGGTTGACGAGTTTGCGGAAGTTTATCAAGGCGAAGGGCTTAATGAGGAAATGGCTCCACTTGAAGACATTTACAGACGAGCGAGTCATCTTGCGCTCTTTGGTGTGACCATAGGAGAGGATATAGGTCGGGCGATTTCATCGCTTTTCGACAAGAATGATCTTGTGCTTGCCTCAATGCTCGATTCGGCGGCATCCAGGGGTACCGACAATGCAGCGCAGGAGTTGGAAAATATGTATGTTCAGCGACAGAAACAGTCCGGTTCGTTCGGAGCATCCGATGGTGCGCTCAGATTCAGTCCCGGGTATTGTGGCTGGCATATCTCTGCCCAGCGAAAGCTGTTCGATTATCTCGACCCGGATGAAACAATCATTTCGCTGAACGATAGTTATCTGATGTCTCCATTGAAATCGGTTTCAGGAGTGATGATAATAGGTCGCAAAGATATTTTTGAGTTTGATGATTCGTTTCCATTCTGTGCAGAATGTACGCATCATTCATGCAGGGATAGGATTATATCAGTTATGGAACAATGATTTTCGCTGGAGTGTGACAAGATGGGAATCCTTAATAAGTTGTCCGAAAGGCTTCAGAATGGCGATGCTGAGAGTGTTGCACAACTGACGGAAACCGCAATCGGGGATGGTCTGCCACCGCAGACAATTCTCGACGATGGTCTTATTGCGGGTATGTCGGTTGTTGGCGAGAAATTCAAAATGCACGAGATTTTTCTTCCGGATGTTCTTCTCGCCGCGAAAGCGATGTATGCCGGAATGGATTTAATCAAGCCGCTTCTGATAAGGGACGGCATTCCCACAGTCGGAAAGGTGGTGATCGGATCGGTCAAAGGCGATCTTCATGATATCGGAAAAAACCTTGTCGGAATAATGCTCAAGGGCGCCGGTTTCGATGTGATCGATCTCGGCAATGATGTTTCACCGGAGAAGTTTATCGATGCTGCGATAGAAAATGAGGCACGTGTAATAGGTATGTCCGCGCTCCTTACTACAACAATGCCGGGAATGAAAAAAGTGATCGATCTTGCAAAAGAGCGCGATATTTTCGACAAATTGAAATTTGTGATCGGAGGTGCGCCGGTGAATCATGATTATGCTGAAGAAATAGGTGCTGATGCTTATTGTTTTGATGGGATCAATGCAGTTGAATCGGTGAAAAACCTTCTCGGTGTAAACTGAGATGGAATCAATACTCGACAGAATCAAACGTGGGGAACAATTGGTCGGCGATGGTGCGATGGGGACACTGTTGTTTGAACTTGGTCTTGAACCGGGGGATGCTCCTGAAACGATAAATATAAGCAATTTGAAGCTGCTTGAGGATATTGCGTACAGGTATCTCGATGCAGGAGCGGATATATTGCAAACGAATACTTTTGGTGCATCTCCGTTGAAACTCGAACAATATGGGCTTGCCGACAGGACAGAAGAAATCAACACTATGGCGGTGAATGCGGTACGGTCGATTATTGATGATAGAGCGTATGTTTCAGGATCATGCGGTCCAAGCGGCAGGGTTCTCAAACCGTATGGCGATTGCGAACCGGATGAACTTGCGGGGAGTTTTGAGCGACAAATCGCGGCATTGGTGGCGGCGGGAATCGATATGCTTTGTGTCGAGACGATGACCGATCTGAACGAAGCGACTATCGCAATCAAGGCTGCGCGAAAAGTTGATTCTGAGTTGATAATAGCTGCTACAATGACTTTCGATTCGACTCCGCGGGGATTTTTTACGATCATGGGAACATCGACGGAAACTGCTGCAGTGGGGTTGGCTGAGGCAGGAGCGGATATTGTCGGATCGAACTGCGGAAATGGCGTCAGGAATATGGTTGAAATAGCGAAAGAATTTCGCAAGGTGACGCAGATGCCGTTGATGATACAGTCGAATGCCGGACTGCCTGAGATGATCGACGGCAAATTGACATACAAAGAATCGCCTGAGTTTATGGCTGATGCTGCGGATGAATTATTCAGACTCGGAGTATCGATCGTCGGTGGCTGTTGCGGAACAACACCGGTACATATCGCAGCAATCAGAAAGGCGCTTGATTCGTACAAAAGCGATTAACCACCGGATTTGTCGTCCCGACGAAGGGGAGTTTTGCAAAACCTGCCTTGAGTAGCTCGCAGGGGCTGTGCCCCTGCTGATACTGTGTTGTGACTGTCTGCATGTAATATGCTGAACACACAGCAGTACACAGGCTGTGTCGCAATCAGTATTTGTGGCATTGTTCGGTCAGGTCTTGCATTTGGTTTTCCAAACGTGTGACCTGACCGGAAAAGAAATTTAGTTTACGAAAGAAAGCATCGTCGTTCCCGCGAAGGCGGGAATCTATTGAATGCGTTATTGCTAAATAGGCTCCCGCCTGCGCGGGAGTGACAGAGTAGGGTTCCTGCTTGAGTATAATGGCGCTTTTGATACAACCTCTCCACAGTAGCAGCATATGTTATAACAGATTCAGCTTGACAGTTTGTCATCCGAATATATAATAGCATCGCGAAGCAAAGCCGGCGTAACTCAGCTGGTAGAGTAGCTGATTTGTAATCAGCCAGTCGGGGGTTCGAGTCCCTTCGCCGGCTTTATATATTTACGTAACATTGTCAGGAGCGCTGTGCTTCTGATCAGCTGGTTCTTACCATAGTTGTTCACTTAAATCGTTGACAATATTAGCTTTTATGGTAGATTGCAGGTGTGTATTTGGGCTTTAATGTGCTCAAAACGGATGGACTTACCGAAGTAATAAAGAGGAGTTGAAATGTCATTGTCGAGTATCATGCCACGTTCCTCATCCCACAAATCTGATAGTTTACGACATCGGTTTGCAACCTATGGGATTGCAATCATATTTCTATTATGCGCGGCACCTGCGCATGCTGAAATTGTGCCATCGTCTGATGCTGAGCTGGTTGGACAAAACTGGATGGCGAGTATTGTCGGCATGAATGGCGATTGGGCGGGAGATGTCGCTCCGAAGATCGCAAGCTCAGATGAAATCTATCTCGGTGATACACTGATCGCGCGGGTCTATAGAGTTTCTCCATCCGGTTACATAGTGGTTCCGGTGCTGAGAGAAATGCCGCCAGTGATGGCGTATTCTGAAGAATCGAGTTTCGATGTCAACGCTGAAGATGGCTTTTGCGCAATGGTACGCGAAGTGCTCGCAAATAGAATTCGAATGTTTGTCAATACATACGGTAGTCTGGATCAGAAACAGGCGGATTTCGATTTGAAGCTGTTCGGTGTGAGCAATCAGGATGAATGGGATCGCCTTGCAGTTTCTTCCGAGGAGTTTTCGCAGCTTCGCGGAGGAGTATCAACGCAGACAGTCGGACCGCTTTTGACCACGAGCTGGCATCAGGGTTATCCGTATAATCTTCTCTGCCCGCAGGGTGACGGCGGTCGGTGTGTCGTTGGATGCGTTGCAACCGCCGCTGCACAGATTCTGGCATACTGGAAATGGCCTGCCGCAGGATCAGGGAGTTCAAGCTATTACTGGAACGGCGACAATTCATGTGGAGGAAGCACATCCGGGAAAACTCTCAGCGCCGATTATTCCGATTCGTATGACTGGAACAATATTGTCGATTACTGTGGCAGTTGCAATCAGGCTGAGATCGATGCGCTCTCTGAACTTTGCTACGAAGTCGGCGTCGCGTTTGAAATGGATTACGGCAAGTGCGGCTCCGGCGCATACACGGCTTATGCCCAAACCGTGTTCCCGACCTACTTCAGATACGATCCATCAATTACAAGTGCAGATAGAAGCAGTAATACTCCAGAATCATGGTTCGCGCTTGTTCAGGACGAAATAAATGCCGGTCGTCCGATGCAGTACAGGATCAGTGGCCACTCGATTGTCTGCGACGGCTGGCAGACAATAGGGGAGACGAAGCAATATCATTTCAACTATGGCTGGGCTGACAGTCACAACGCATGGTACACGCTCGATCAACTTTATTGCACCTGGGAAGGTTGCGATCCGATGGTCGAGTATATGGTCAGGAATATAAAACCTGAAGCGGATAGCGACAATGACGGGTTAGTCAATTCACTCGATAACTGTCCGGTGACATATAACCCCGATCAGGCAGATGCTGACAGCGATGGTGTTGGTGATGTTTGCGACAACTGTCCATCAGAGCCGAATCCTCTCCAGGGCGACGCCGACAATGATGGAATAGGTGACATGTGTGATTCTGATGCTGACAATGACGGAATCCTTAATGAAGATGACAACTGCTGGCTGGTTGTAAATCTTCTTCAGGAGGATGGTGACAGCGATGGTGTTGGCGATTCCTGCGATAACTGTCTCGAAGCGCAAAACCCGGAACAGTATGACGAAAATGGTGATGATATTGGGGATGTATGTGACGGTATGTTGCATATCGAATCTTACGAGGTGCCGGATGCCTATCTCAATCAACCTTATTATTACCAGTTCTGGGCTGTGGGAGGAGTAGAACCTTACTTCTGGATGAAACTTACTGGTCAGCCTCCGTACGGATGTGTTTTCCATGGCGGTGAAGCTGGAACGATCGACGGCACTCCCTCATGGGAGGCGAGTTACTTTATGTCAATCGAAGTGATGGATTCGGACAATCCACCGAGCTACGATACGATAAATGTGTTGATTGATGTTGTACAGGGACAACAGTATACATGTGGCGATGTGAACAATAGCAGCTATGTCGATATCGATGACGCAGTGTTCATTGTGAATTATATATTCTCAGGTGGTCCCGCTCCAGACCCGATTGAATCTGGTGATGTGAATTGCAGTGGTGAAGTCGACATAGATGATATTGTCTATCTGGTCAATTATATATTCGCCGGTGGTCCGGAACCGTGCGCAGCGTGTTGAATCTTGGCAGAAAACGACGTTAAGAAAATCGTCATAGTCTCTGACGGTACCGGCAGAACCGCCCGTCGGCTTATGGACGCTGTCCTCTCTCAGTATGCCGGGCATGAAGCCCGATTCCGTCTCGAACAAGTCTACAGTGATGCTCGAACCATAGAACAGCTCTCGAAGATACTCGACGAGGTTGAGTCTGGTTCGCTCGTGATTTTTTCTCTGATCGGCCAGGACATCAGAAAGTATTTTCACAGAAGACTTCATGAAGAAGAGATGCTCCATCTCAATGTGCTTGAGCCGATGCTCTCGACGATGACCAAGTTCCTCGGTTTTCATCCTGAGTTCAAACCCGGATTGCTTCAGATCATTGATGATAAATACTACGAGAAGGTCGACGCTATCGGATTCACAGTTGAGCATGATGACGGACTTGGGCATCAGATTAACAAGGCTGATCTGGTGATTCTTGGGCCGTCGCGGACATGCAAAACACCCATCAGTATGTTCCTTGCCTGTAACTATGGCATGAAGGTTGCGAATATCCCTACGGTGAAAGGTGAGGAACAGGAGCACAGGTTGCTGCAGCATTTGAAAGATGTCGATGACCGAAGGATCATTGGTCTTACCATGCGCGCTGAGGTTCTTGCAACAGTCAGGGAGGAGAGGTCTTCGCTTCTTGTGAACGATGATAATCTTTCAGTGATCGAATCATATACGAGTATCGAACATATCGAAGAGGAATTGAAATATCTTCGGAATTTGTGCAATCGACAATGCTGGGAAATGGTGAATGTTACCCGCCGCGCGATAGAAGAAGTTTCTGCCGAAATCCTTTCTATCCTTTCGCCGGTCATTGGCATGATTCCAAGCAAAGACGATCCACACTTCGGTGAACACGATTAGTACGTGCGCTTCAGAATGCGTAGGCAGAAACCCCTGAGTTTTGCGCAACGCACAGGACGTGATTTCGACAACCTGGTTATTCGAATCCAAAGACATCCAGTAGTTGACAAATCTACTCAGTTTGCTATATTCTAACACAGACAACCTTGCCGATTTTTTCATACATTTGTCCGATAGCGGCGATAAATGGATAACAGTAACCTCTTGAGGAGGAAGCGCAATGAAAGCATGTGTGCTACTGAAGTGCTCGCTGGCCATTGTTCTGACTGTGTGTCTGTCTGTGATAATGCTCCTGGGTGTTGTGACAGCTAATGCAGCAGACAGCAGGGACGCATCCGCGGAACCTATCTGGATTTATGATTCGGATCTCTATGTTAAACACGTCGAGACAGCCGATCTTAATGGCGACGGTATTCCCGATGTGATTGCCGGCGAGTACAATATGGATTACTACGGCGAGCCATCCAAAGTGATTGCCATCGATGGAAAGACTGGCGTTACACTCTGGACATATTCGCTCAATGATGGCGTCAGGTCGATGGTGGTCGGCGATATCAACAATGACAATGTTCCTGATGTTGTCGCTGGAGCATCATACCACTCGACTCAGACTCCAGACGGGCGGGTTCATGCAATTGATGGCAGCGATGGAAGCCAGCTATGGACAGCTTATATCGGAGCGACGATTCAGGATGTTCAAATAGGCGATTTCAACGGCGATGAAAACATGGATGTCGTAGCTGCCAGTTTTGATGACAATGTATACGGCATCGACGGAGAGACCGGAACGATTCTCTGGGTTCAGGTTATTGGCAGTATGTGGGTGAATGCTGTCGCTACCGGAGATGTCAATGGTGACAACATAGACGATGTCGCGTTTGCGCATGAATATCTGACAAACTTCGATAACTATTATGGTGTCCTCAACGGATCTGACGGATCGTTTATATGGGCGGATACTGTGCCGTACTCTCTTTTGAATGTGGTGATGGTCGATATAGACGCTGACGATGATCTTGAGGCGATATTCGGTGGTGTTTATAACGATGATCATGGAGAGATATTCGTAAGGAGTGCAGCATCGGGCGAACTCGAATGGTCATACAATATCGGTCATGTGGATCATACTAACGGTGATATTTTGCTTAGTCCTTACGACATCGATGCTGATACCGATCTTGATCTTGTCGTCGGGCGATACATAGGGGGCTACACATTGCAGGCTTTCGATGGCGATACGCCGACACTCATGTGGGAATCCGATTCCCTCGATGTTTATCCCCGTGATATTGCGTTCGGAGAGTACACTGGTGACGGCAATCTGAATATCTCCGTAGCCGGTGGTGATCGTACTGTAGTGTTGAAAGCGAACGGCGGATCCAAAGTCTGGTATTATGCTGTCAATGGTACGATGTCAGGCGTCGCGACCGGTGATTTCGATGACGATGGTGTCGATGATGTCGCTGCTGTCGGTGGGGCGGATAATGTCGGAGCGACTCCTCCGAATCCGCAAAAGTCTGTCTGGGCTTTGAGGACTGTCTTATCGCCCGTTCTCTGGGAATTTGATTTCGGATCGTACGGCAATGAGATTGCAATTGGCGATGTCAATGGCGACGGATGCGATGATGTTGCGGCTGTAGCGTCGTTGGGCGAAAGGTTGTGGGTGATTGACGGCTCTACAGGCGCTGAACTGTGGCGCTGGGCTGGCAGTGACAATCTTTTCGCTGTTACAATAGGTGATTTCGATGGCAATGGTATCGGTGATGTCGCAGCCGGAGGCTGGGATAACGTTGTGACGGCATTTGTCGGACAGACGAGCGCGTTCATGTGGAATTTCACGAACGCAACAGATGACTATTACCGAAAGTGTATCAAGTCCGCCGACTTGAACAAAGACGGCAATGTGGATGTGATTGCGGGCAGTGAGGACAATCATGTCTACGCAATCAATGGTGAAGGCGGGGGAGAGCTGTGGAATTACGATTGTGGTTCCGATGTTAATGATCTCATTCTGAGAGACATGAATTCTGATGACACGATCGATGTCATCGCGGCTGTCGGCGGGGGGACGAACGGGAAGAAAGTCGTGGTAATTGATGGTCGAAATGGCAGTGAGATGTGGACATACAACGCATCGGAATCAGTTGAACATCTCGCCGTAGATGATCCTCTGGCCCCTGATTTTCCCGCTGAGTCTTTCTTCGATGTGTTTTGCGCCGTGACGCCGTATGGGACAAAACAGATTGTCAAGATTGATGGCGATACTCATCTTGAGGATTGGTCAACCACGATCGATATTGCATCCAACACGCATGGTCTTGCGCGCGGCGACTGCAACGGCGATGGCGTGCTTGATGTCGCTGTGCCCGGTGACGCGACATCGATGAGTGTTTACCTTCTGGATGGGGTGGACGGCAACATACTATGGAGTTTCCCGACTGGCGGAGAAATCAACTGTGTGCTGGTTACCGATGTTGATCTCGATGGCACACTTGAAGTGATCGCAGGGTCAGATGATCAAAAAGTCTATGTCCTCGATGGTCAAACCGGAGCAGAGGAATTCAGTTACAGCACTGCTGATGATGTCATGCATGTCATGGTCGGTGATGTGAATTGCGACGGCGAGCCTAATATCGTGGCGATCACATTTGGATCAGACGGGTTAATATATGCGTTCAAGTCGCTGGCAGTCGGGCCGCAGTATACTTGCGGCGACGCTGACGGCAGCGGCGCGGTTGACATTGATGATGTTGTATACTTGATCACGTACATATTCAGTGGCGGGACTGCGCCGGATCCTCTTGAGGCGGGAGATGCGGATTGTTCGGGGATGATCGATATCGACGATGTCGTATACCTGATTACCTATATTTTCTCAGGAGGTCCTGCGCCGTGTGATCCTGATGGCAACGGAGTTCCTGATTGCTGATCAGATGGCAAATAGTGTTGAGCATATTGTTGTGGCCGCAGGTGTTTCGCCTGCGGCCATGCAGTTTTTCGGGCGAAAACGAATTCAGGAAGACCATCAAAAATCGCTTGATTTGGTCGAAATAGAATATATATTGTCGCTTCCCTATGGAGGGGTTCCCGAGTGGTCAAAGGGAACAGACTGTAAATCTGTCGGCGAAGCCTTCGGAGGTTCAAATCCTCCCCCCTCCATTTAAGATTCCCTGACAAATCCTAAGCTGATTTCCGTCAGGAGCGCAAGGCTCCTGACATACAAAATGTCGAAGCCAAAGGGTTTTCGACCTGCTCTACCCGGTACGTATATGTGAAGACAGAAACCCACCCCGTCGTTGCAATCCGGGTGGGCTTCCGCCTTCGAGTGTCGAGGTGTTAACCTCAATTTCTTCCTGATGTAATCTCCTGATCGGGAGTTGACGCTTGTCTTGAAGTGTTTCCGCCATTCGGTCCGGTAGTAAACTGGAACATGTGGTAACCACTGTCATTGTGGTTGCCGCCTCCCATCATGCCGCCGCTATGACCACGCATGCCGCCTTCATTTAGCAGGCAAAGATAGTCAGTGGATGGTGACATTGCCGAATCAGGTCTGAATTCACAACTGTCCATTGCATCATTCCAGAAAAAATCCCCGCTGTAATGGATCGAATCCATCCATTCCATCATGTGATCCATGTTCCCCATTCCCATCATACCGAATCCGCCATAGTGTTCGAGCGAGTCACGCCATTCGTGCATCTGATCGCCGCCAGTGAAATGAAAGTTGCGCATGATGGACAAAGTATCAACCGGACCGCTGAATTTTATTGCAATCAAAGTCGATGGTGAAACACCTGTTGTACCATCCGCAGGTGTTACGGATAAAATCACAACATCTGTACCATTGGTCGGCGTCGTTGTCTGATTGTCAGTACCACAACCGGCCAGCAGTAACAGAAGCAGGAGGCTCCCGATCAGGATTATTGTCAGAGTTGTTTGTTTCATAGTGTCAGCTCCTTGAAAAATGTGTTTGTCAAATTGTGAAATGATCCGGGCCAAAAACCAGTGTTGCTCCCAGGTGGCCTGTGATCCCAATTATTATTCCATTAAGTGCCAGAATTGATCTGTATAACCAGTTGCGAGCCGGTGTTTGTGACTTTCGCCAGCGCCAGCCGACAATTGCACTTACTATTGTCAAACCTGCCGAAGTCAAACCGAGCGCACGATGCCAGAGAAAATAATTCACGAGGAATGATGGATAGGACGCGCCATTTCCTGCGGCGAGTCCCAGTAGAACCGTAACCACTGCGGCAGGTGCGGCAAGATAGACAAGTAATAAACCCGCTCGCTCAAGCTCTTCACGTTTCGTCAGTATTGTCACGAATGACAGAAACAAAGCTGTAAGCACGAGTGCTATGGGAAAGTGTGTTGCGATGGGATGGAATTTACCTGTGAAGAGTATGAATTTGGAATCAGTCGCATGATCGGTCGAGTGATCATGATCCGCTTCAGTATTGTGCGAATCGTCTGTGTTTCCACCGGCGATATTCGCGTTCATGTTATCGCTGTCATGGTGATCGGCAGTTGACTCGTTATGCGAATCGTCCGAACCGGCTGCGTGATGGCTTTCTTCGGAGTTCTCTGACATCTCGGAAGTGTCAGTTCCGCCCAGATTGGCCGCGTACTTATTCGGATCTGCGAGAAAATCTTTTCTGCATCCGTTGCAACAGAAATAGACTCGTTGTCCTTCATAGTCCACGAATATAGTCGAATCGACTTTCTCCGATGTTGTGACAGGACAATAGCCATCAGCGACACTTCCCGCATTCGCAGACGAGAATGCAATTGTGAAGGCAATTGCAAACACAACAGCCAGCCATCCTGCTGATGGAATCAGTATTTTCAGGTTTTTCATTGTGATTTATCCTTGTTCTTTGCAAGCTGACGCTTGGCTTTCATCTCAGCCAACAGACAGTATAGCGTTGGCACTGTAAAAACTGTGATTAGCACTACAGTCATGCCACCGAATGATGGAATTGCCATCGGAACCATGATATCGGCGCCGCGACCCGTCGAAGTAAGTACAGGAATCAGAGCCAGAATCGTTGTCGCCACAGTCATCAATGCAGGCCGGATACGACGTTTTCCAGCTTCCACAGTTGCTTCCCGAATTTCCTTGATTGTTGAAGGATGTACGCGGTCGAATACTTGCTTGAGATATGTCGAAATTATGACGCCATCGTCTGTAGCTATGCCGAATAGCGCAAGGAACCCGACCCAGACGGCAACTGAGAGATTCAGGCTCCGAACCTGGAACAGCTCCCGCATGTTTTCACCGAACAGAGAGAAGTCCAGGAACCAGCCTTGTCCATAAAGCCATAGCATCAGGAATCCGCCTGACCAGGCCACAAATATGCCTGAGAATACCAAAAGTGTTGTCGGGACATGCTTAAACTGAAAATAGAGGATAAGGAAGATTACCAGCAACGCGAGCGGCAGAACTACCATCAGTTTCTTTTCCGAACGAATCTGGTTCTGATATGAACCGGCAAACTCGTAGCTTACGCCAGCCGGTAAATCGAATTCACCGGTAGCGATTTTTTCTTTTAGTAGTTTCTGTGCATCATGCACAACATCAACTTCGGCATATTCCGGTTTTTTGTCAAAGATCACATATCCTGTCAGGAAAGTGTTTTCGGCCTTTATTACCATAGGCCCGCGAACGAACTTGATTTCTGCCAACTCGATAATAGGTATCTGTGCGCCGCTTGCCGTTGGAACCAGCACCTTCTCAATACCTTCAATGCTGTTCCGCAACTCTCGCTGGTAACGTACCCGTACCGGATATCGTTCTCGTCCTTCGACAGTAGTCGTGATGCGGCGTCCGCCGACCGCAACTTCTATAACATCCTGAACCTGACGGACACTGATACCGTAGCGGGCTATTTTCTCTC
>JAJRZO010000538.1 GCA_024275215.1 Candidatus Zixiibacteriota bacterium
CATTCCTTCCGAGCCGATGCAGTCGTTCTGGAATGGAGTCATTGAAGAGGGATGGCCTGCGGCTCCCTTGAAGGCATACAAAGTACTCGAAACATCTGCTCATACACGGAGACAGTCAGGATCACGTTCATTCACTGAAAGCAGTTTCGCAATTCTTAGTAATGAATATATGATTGTCGGTTTGCACATGGGTTATCATTTCACAACTGTCGAAGCTATGTGCACTGACGATGTGAACAGGAACTTCATAAGGATTCAGTATAAAGAAGGCGGAGCCGCGCTCGACAGACGCATCAGGCGGATCAGAGTGATCGGAGATGTTCTCTCCGATGTAGGCTTTGTCTCAGAAAGTCACGGGGATTTTTTTCGCGCAACATCATCATATCTCAGCAGGGAGACAATAAAAGAACGGCTGTTCATTATCGGGCGATTAAGCTTGATGACAAAACAACTCGATATGGCTCTCCACAATGATGCGGTTGCAGAATGGTATGCGGGTGATTTCAAGAAAAGGTTGGGAATCGCATCGAAAGACTGAGGCTTACATGCTCCACTGGCAGCGAAAGTCCGGACGAGACCGCTTTAATCTCATGTCAAACCGTAGCTGCAATTGGGTATAGATATTGTTTGCCGAAATAGTACATCTGATCGTCGGAGTTATTCTTTCTCTTCTCCTCTGGATATTCGCCGTCGGTTCGGTTCGTTAACGGGAGTATAGAGCTGCAATCCTGTGCTTTGTTTTCCTGGTTGTTTTTTCCTCAATTTGGTATTCGCTGCACATCATTCTCGATAATGGCACATATCTCATTATTCCATCGGTATTCGTGGCTCTGTTTGCATTCCTGTTCTTCATTCCTTTGGGCAAAACGACAGAGATTGCAATAACGCCATGTTCCGAACGGGTCGATGAGCGCGACACCATGTTTGCGCGAGAAGAATATGTATCGGGCACTCCCCAATACGATCAATACTATTCTTCGCATCCTGAACTGAGGGATGTCGACGACAGGATACGCAGTCTTCCTGAGTTGCTTGAACCGGGCGGCAAGTTCTATGAACAGGAGCTCGCGGGACGGATCGACTCTGTCTTCGTTGAAATCGAGAAGATGGTCAATGATGTGGATGGAGAAGTTGTGGAAGACAGGCATGAAATCGATTCGGATACGATCAGTCTCGACATCAAGAAACTGACTTTTGAGCTTGGTGCTGATGAAGTCGGTATCGCCAGACTAAATCCGGCATATATTTATTCACATGTTGGGCGAGGTCCTGAAAAGTGGGGGATGCCGATCACACTCAGCCACAAATATGCTATCGTTTTCACATTAGAGATGGATTATGGCCAGGTAAAAGAAGCGCCATATTTGCCGATAACTGAGGAAACCGCAGAGAGATACCGTGAAGCAGCCCGGATATCTATCCTTCTTGCGAAACACATCAGAGAACTCGGTTTTCCCGCTCGCGCACACATTTCCGGCAGCAATTATCAGGTTATGCTTCCTCCTGTCGCGTATGATGCAGGTCTCGGCGAGCTTGGACGAAACGGTTACCTGATCTCGAAAAAGTTCGGAGCAAGGGTCAGGCTCGGTGCCGTTACGACTGATCTGCCACTTGTACCGGACAGGCCGATCTCTTTTGGAGTTCGTCAGTTCTGTGACAAATGCCTGAAATGCGCGATGAATTGCCCGTCATCCTCGATACCATCTGGTAAGCCGAGCATCGTGAGGGGAGTTGAGAAATGGCCTCTCAATGTCGAGTCATGCCTCAGATTCTGGCGAATAATCGGCACTGATTGCGGTTTGTGTATGAAAGTTTGTCCATTCAGTCATCCCAAATCGATCGTACACGATCTCATCAGAAAGGGAATCGCTCGAAGCTCGTTCGCCCGCATCGTCTCTGTCTGGGGGGATGACCTGCTCTACGGCAGGAAATCCAGTTACTAACATGTCACTACATTCAAAGAACCAGCGGGCACGAACTTATTCTTCCTGCGTTAACTTGACATGCGTCGTATAAAATGCGTATATACTGAGTTTGACATCGGAGGGAATTCTGTTGGACGCCGAAGTTTGGGAAATCGAATTCAAAGCTCGCCGAACAGGCTACTATTATAATTGTAATAATGTTCTTTTTGAAGCAAATGAATATGTAGTTGTAGCTGCTGAGCGAGGCGAAGATATAGGGATCGCCAAAAGAAAACCGACTGGAAGTGTTAAGACAAAAAGCAGCCCCAAGGCGATCATTCGCGTTGCTTCCGATCTTGATATCGAACGCATGAAAGAGAACCGCGTTCGTGAAAAAGAAGCTGTTGCACAGTGTCTGACTCTTGTCAAGAAGCATCACTTGAAAATGAAGCTCGTTGACTCCGAGTATCAGCTCGATGGCAACAAACTTACGTTCTTCTTCACGGCAGATCAGCGTGTCGATTTTCGTGAACTCGTGAAGGATCTGGCTGGTATCTATAAGACCCGTATTGAACTTCGCCAGATCGGCGTCCGGGATGAGGCCAAGCGTATTGATGGTTTCGGAATATGTGGCCTGAGACAATGCTGTTCGCTCTGGCTCCGTGATTTCGAACCGATCTCCACTCAGCTTGCAAGGGAGCAGAACCTTTCACTCAATCCCCAGAAAATCTCTGGTAATTGCGGAAGGTTGCTCTGTTGTCTCCGATATGAAAAAAAGCACTATCAGGAGACAATCAGGGAATTCCCAAGACCAGGTACAAGATATATGACCTCCGTCGGCGAAGGTACGGTTGACAAGATCAACATTTTCACACAAGAAATGACAGTCAGACTTGAAGGCGCTGATACTCAGGTCGTAAGTCTGAAGGATGTTCAGCGGCGCAACAGACGCAAGTCATCATTCCACAGAAAGATCACTGAGCGAAACAGCGGAAAAGAATAGAGGGAATCATTTTGAGTCGACCACTATATATCACGACGCCGATATACTATGTCAACGACAGACCGCATATCGGTCATGGCTATTGTACTGTTGCCGCTGATGTTCTCACACGATACAACAGGCTGTTCGGTGTGGAATCATATTTTCTCACCGGTACTGACGAACATGGCTCGAAGATCGAACAGGCTGCCGAAATCACCGGCGTGACGCCGCAGCAGTATGTTGATGAATACGCGCAGCACTTCAAGGATGCCTGGAAAACGCTTGGTATCGAGAATGATCAG
>JAJRZO010000539.1 GCA_024275215.1 Candidatus Zixiibacteriota bacterium
CACTGCCTCAGCAAGTGCGGCGCCCTCTTTCGGATCAGTTCCTGCGCCGATCTCGTCGAGCAGAATCAGACTCTTGTCGTCACACTCATGTAAAGCCCGAATTATCCGCGACAGGTGAGATGAGAATGTCGAAAGCGAAAGCTCGATTGACTGTTCGTCACCTATGTCTGCGTATACTTTTGTAATAGTTCCGATTTCAGTTTTCTCGTTTGCCGGAATATGAAGTCCTGATCGTGCCATAAGAATTAGAATACCAAGTGTCTTGAGCGCGACCGTCTTGCCGCCAGTGTTGGGGCCGGTTACTATCAGCGCATCAAACTTGCCACCGAGCGATAATGATAGCGGGACAACATCCGTCTTTTTTCCTGCCTGTGCGAGAAGAAGAGGATGCCTGGCATCAATCAACTTGACTCTGCTCTCGGAAATTATCACCGGCCTGTTGGCGTCAAGTTGCAGGGACAACTCTCCGCGTGTATGAATAAAGTCGATCCTGGCATAAATGTCATAACTTGCCTGAAGCGATGACAGCTCTTCCCGGATTAGATCAGAAATCGAGATTAGTATCCTGATGATTTCTTTATCTTCATCAGAATCGAGTTTTCTCAGGCGATTATTTAACTCTACAGTTTCGATCGGTTCGATGTAAAGAGTGGCGCCGGATTTTGACCTGTCATGAACTACGCCGGATCGCGATGTGAAATCTCCTTCGGCAATCGGTACGACATATCGTCCATCCCTGACAGTGATAATATCGTCCTGATATGTGCCTCGCTGGGTCCTGGCTTTAACTATTTTTTCGAGCCTGCTTAAAATCTTGTTTCTCGTAGAACTTCTTTCGATCCTGATCTTGCGGAGTTCCGGCGATGCGGAATCTTTGACTTCGCCCGTTTTATCAATCGCCTTGTCAATCGCGTCGATTATTTTCTGTTCAAAACTCATCCCGCGTGTGAGTTCATAGATAAGAGGATACTTATCGGCCTTGTTCCTGAAATACTTTTTCAATCCTCCACAGAGCGCTATGAAGATCCTTATCTTAATTAGTTCGGCTGGATCGAGATAAGTTCCTTCGGTCGCTACCCGATGAAGTAATTTACTGGTGTCATCGATTCGCTGCAGGGGGAACGGTTCCTCGAATCTGAGAATCTCAACCATCTCAGATGTTTCATCGAGGATACGATTTATGTCGTTGTTGCTTTCGAGCGGATGGATAGCGAGCGCGAGTTCTTTGCCTGCGGGAGTAAGCGACTTACCCGCGAGCATAGTCCTGATCTTGTCGAACTCGAGTATGTTTAATGTTTCGTCTTCAATCATATTATTTAGTCCTTCGGCGCAAAGATAGTGATTCGCCAGCAATGCACAAGAGTTGACTGATTACTATTCGTCAGTTGTCGTTGAATATAGGATGAATATGCTACAGCATTACATCACAGGAGAGTTGCTAATCCCAAATAATGGTTGACTTTCAGATCGAAAAAATGTAAGATTGCAGTCAAATTAATGGAAGCGTTGTGGATGGACTTGTGAACCTATTCACATTTGCCGTGTTTCGCAACGTCAGGCATTAGGCCTAAGAGCTAATAAGGAGTATCACTAATATAATAAAGATATGAGCGGTTCTCTCTTGTTGGATCAATAGTAGAGTTGAAAGGAGTTTTTTAATGCCAGCCCTGAAAGACAAATTTGCAGCACAGATACCCGGGTTGCAGACCGAGATCAAGACGATCACTAAAGAACATGGCGACAAGAAGATTTCGGATGTATCAGTTGCGCAGGCGTACGGTGGCATGCGTGGAGTCAAGGGCCTGATTTGTGATACATCACTCGTCGAGCCTGAGGTGGGACTGATCGTTCGCGGCAGGCCGATTCTCGAACTCACCGACAAGATTCCAGAGGAGATTTTCTTCCTGCTTCTCACGGGCGATCTCCCGTCAGCCGATGAACTTAAAGACCTTCAGGCGGAATATGCGAAGAGATCGACAGTTCCGGATTATGTCTGGAAAGTCCTCGAAGCAATGCCAAAGGAATCTCATCCGATGGCGATGTTCGATACTGGTATCCTCGCGATGGAATACGAGTCTGAATTCCGGAAACAGTATGCCGCCGGAATGTCCAAAAAAGATTACTGGGATCCCTGCTTTGAGGATTCACTGAATCTGCTCGCCAAACTTCCGTCGCTGGCAGCCGGTGTCTATCGCATGCGCTATGACAAGGGACCGAGAATTCCTTACGATACGAATCTCGATTGGGGCGCTAACTATGCCCACATGCTCGGCAATGATGATGAAGATTTTTACAAGGCGATGAGATTGTATCTCACGCTTCATTGCGATCATGAGGGTGGTAATGTTTCGGCATTCAGTTGCCACACAGTCGGCTCAGCGCTTTCGGATATTTATTACGCTGTGTCGGCTGGCCTGAATGGTCTTGCCGGCCCGCTTCATGGTCTGGCAAATCAGGAATGCCTCGGATGGATTCTCCAAGTTGTCGAGAAGTTCGGTGGTGTTCCGACTGAGCAGCAGCTCAAGGATTTCGCCTGGGAGACTCTTAATTCCGGCAAAGTGATTCCCGGATATGGTCATGCTGTCCTGCGTTGTCCTGATCCGAGATTCGTTGCGTTCGTCAATTTCGGTGCTAAGTATTGTGCCGATGATGACGTGTACAAAACTGTCAAGATGGTTTTCGACATCATTCCGGGTGTGCTCAAAGAGCATGGCAAGGCTAAGAATCCGCAGCCGAATGTCGATGCCGGTTCCGGATCGATTCTGTACCACTTCGGACTCAGAGAGTTCCCTTACTACACAGTGCTCTTTGCTGTTTCTCGTGCGATGGGTATGTGTTCGCAGTTGGTTATCAACCGCGCGCTCGGTACGCCGATCACTCGTCCGAAATCTGTTGGAACTGACTGGATCAAAAAGCACGTTGGAATGTAGAACATATAGAAGATAGAAACACGGGTTGATTGCTATATCAACTCGCTGCAATACACCCTACTATGTATCCTCGATACAGTACCCTGAGGAGGCGTCATCCCCGACGCCTCCTCTTTTTTGTTGTTTTATCGTGTATGTCAAGCTCACTTGGAGCTTAACGACATAGACTGAGATCACTTCGCTGATATACTCTTCGTGATAACGACAGAGCGGATGTGCTTATAAGCAGGATATTTTGTGCTCGCAGGGGTTGTGCTCGGCAGATGTTCAGAGGTTGTCTCAAAAGTACAATTTAACTCAAGCAGGAAGTTAATTATGTCACTCCCGCGAAGGCGGGAGTCTATTCTAACCATAACTTATTCAATGGATTCCCGCTTTCGCGGGAATGACACCACTTTCTTCTGCAAACACTATTACTTACATTTTACATCTTGTGGGACAGCCTCTTCACATCTGCCGATTGGAAAAGACTCATGCCCCAAGTAGGCATGAGCTACAAAGAAACTCAGAGCCGCTTCTATTTTCGGCTGAGTGGGTATTCTTCAAATCGCTCCGGTGCCCCACCTTTTAG
>JAJRZO010000028.1 GCA_024275215.1 Candidatus Zixiibacteriota bacterium
ATCACGAACACCTTCAAAGTTATCATAGATTGTCCATCCCTGTTCATCACGCATCCACTGATCAAGACGAGATTTCTGGCGAGGTTTGCTGTACTGATCAACAAGTTCTTCCATACTCTTCATAATGGGCATCTGCAAATGCGACTCCAAGGCGTCAATGAATTTTTCATCCGGTGCCTTGATTCCAACTTTGGAAGTGCCACGAAGTATTGCCGCAAAATCGCTAAGAAATGTCGGAATCCATGTTTGAATAGCATGAGAAGTCATCGGCAGATCAATGTGGCTCTCGCGGTGGACAAGCGTAACATGCCAGGACATATAGTTGTGCTGCTTCCAATCTGTCCTCGGAGGCATTGTTTCCCAAAGGACACACTCGTTCACGTTCCAGGTGAAAAAGAATTTGGCATTCGCCCGTCTCGCCTTGGCACGTGCATCTCTAACAAGTGCTGCTGCATAGGGGCTGCTACCATCTGGACGATAGGGAAGCTTTACTTCTCCGGTCAGAACAACCTGACCATTCTTGTCAAGTAGTGTCAGGTCACGACGCTTGCGGGAACCTCTGCCACGCTGCTCGCACTTGGCGCAGGAAAAAGGAAGATCTGGGTTCCTTTCGATCGTCAAATTCATCAAAGATTCGGCCTCAGCTGTGAATTCCCACTCATTCATGTCTGAACAAACACTCCGAAAAACTTAGTTACAATTCGTGATTAATTCACTTTGTGATTCTCAACAATTCTGCCAGAACCACGCTGTATAGTAGCTACTCATAATCCAGTCCACAAGAACAATCTGTTCAGATTGTTTTGGTCACACGCTTTCTGTTTGCGGACTGACTGAAAAAGAGTTAGTTTTGAAGTAATGAAACTCGTTACCGCAAAACAGATGCAGGCGATTGATCGCGCCGCTATCGAAGGCAGAGGTATACCGGGCATTGACCTGATGGAAAACGCGGGGAGAGGCGTCGCCGAATATGCGCGCGAACTTGCGGGCGGCGATGTCTCATCGATA
This sequence comes from Candidatus Zixiibacteriota bacterium, assembly GCA_024275215.1. GTDB lineage: Bacteria > Zixibacteria > MSB-5A5 > JAABVY01 > JAHJOQ01 > JAJRZO01. The sequence continues at coordinate 1,009 of JAJRZO010000028.1, forward strand.
CGCTTCCTGATATTCTGCGGCAAAGGTAATAACGGCGGCGATGGATTCGTTGTCGGTCGATATTTGCATGGCTGGGGCGCAAGCGTATCATTCATATTGATCGGACTTACCACCGATCTCAAAGGCGACGCAAAAGTCAACTTCGAGCGCGCCCGCGATCTTGGACTCGATATAACTGAAATCAAATCCGAATCCGATCTGCCGGAGCATCTCGACGCAGACTGGTTGGTCGACGCTATTTTCGGAACAGGTTTCAAGGGAGATATTCGAGGCCTCGCGGTTCCGGTTGTAACCTTGATGAATGAAAGCGAAATCCCAATTTTGGCCATAGATGCTCCGTCAGGACTCAATTGCGACACCGGCGAAGTCTCCGGAGCATGTATCTGGGCTGATGCCACCGCGACGCTCGCGCTCCCGAAAACAGGTCAGTTCCTGCATCCCGGTCGGGAGCATGTCGGCACGCTCAGAGTAATCGACATCGGCATTCCGGCAGACATTATGGAGCAGGCAGATTCGAATCTCAGCCTCATAGATGAACCGTTCGTCTCAAAACATCTTCCAGGGCGTGCTCCCACCGCTCACAAGGGAGCATGTGGCAAGCTGTTTGTGCTCGCTGGATCGAGAGGATTCACCGGAGCAGCCTGTATGGCATCTGAAAGCGCAATTCGCTCAGGTGTGGGACTTTGTTTTCTCGGAATTCCATCAAGCCTGAATCCGATTTGCGAAATAAAGCTTACTGAAGTTATGACACACGCCCTGCCGGAAGTTAAGAAACGTCAATGCCTTGCGCTTCGGGGACTGGGGGAGGTTCGCGCAAAATTCATTGGTATGAATGCCGCCATCATTGGCCCCGGTCTTGGGACGCATCACGAGACAAAAGAACTTGTCAGGCGTCTGTTGAAGAAACTCCAGCTTCCGATATTACTGGATGCTGACGGCCTGAATGCTTTCGAGGGACATGCGGATGAGCTTGCTGCTATTGAAGCTCCGATGATTCTGACTCCGCATCCCGGCGAGTTATCCCGGCTCCTGTCGGTTGACACAAGCACAATCGCCGCTGACAGAATGAGTTACGCCGCAAGTGCCGCTGAGAAATTCAATTGCGTAGTGCTCCTGAAAGGA
>JAJRZO010000540.1 GCA_024275215.1 Candidatus Zixiibacteriota bacterium
AAGAAGTTTTTCGGCAGGGAGCCGCACAAGGGTGTGAATCCTGATGAGGTTGTTGCGCTTGGTGCGGCGATTCAGGGCGGAGTGCTGTCGGGTGATGTCAAGGATGTTCTGTTGCTTGATGTGACGCCGTTGTCGCTTGGTATTGAAACACTCGGAGGCGTGACGACGAAACTGATCGAGCGCAATACGACGATTCCGACGAAGAAGTCGGAGATATTCTCGACGGCGGCTGATAATCAGACATCGGTGGAGGTTCATGTCCTTCAGGGTGAACGTGAGATGGCCATAGATAACAAGACCATCGGGCGTTTTCACCTCGATGGAATTCCACCCGCGCCGCGCGGTGTGCCGCAGATCGAGGTCACGTTTGATATTGACGCTAACGGTATTCTGAATGTCTCCGCGAAGGACCTTGCGACCGGCAAGGAACAGAAGATACGGATCGAGGCATCGTCTGGAATGACCGAGCAGGATATCGAGAAGATGGTCAACGACGCGAAAGCACACGAGGAAGAAGACAAGAAGCGACGCAAAGAAGTCGATACTCGCAATCATGCCGATCAACTTGTTTTCGAGACAGAGAAGAATCTCGAAAGCTATAAAGACCAGTTGAATCCTGACACCAAAGCGAAGATCGAAGCGGCTGTCAGTCGAGTGAAAAAGGCGCTCGAAGGATCTGACATTACCGAAATCGAATCTGCGACGGAGGATTTGAAACAGCAATGGCACGAAGCATCGTCACAGATGTATCAGCAGGCGAACACTCAACAGTCTTCTCAGCCCGGTGCTGAGAACCCTGATGGTGGCAAGACAGTCGATGCCGATTTCGAAGTTGTCAACGACTAAGGTCAGGACAGGCGAGGCGAGGTTGTCTCAGAGGACACAGATAGCTGGAGACAATGGTTGTGAAAGAAAGATGTGTCATTCCCGTGAAGAGGCGTGTTGAAAAAGTTAAGTTGCCTCGTAAAGTGCACACGGTAGCTGTGCTGCCGTGTATTTAGTATATTGCATTGCAGATAGTTACAACAGAGAATCCGCAGGGGCACAGCCCCTGCGAGCACTTGATGTGGGTTTTTCAACAAGCCCGAAGACGGGGGTGACAAAGTAGGTGTCTACACATTAGGTCAGTGATGACTCTTGAGACAACCTCAGAACGTCTGCCGCGCTCCAATCTACAATCAAGTGACTTGACTCTGTGGCGAGAAGCGGTTACTTGTTGTCATGAGTAATACGCAGACTGAAGAGTTTATCGACTATTTTGAAATGCTTGGTGTCAATCCGAATGACGATTCGGACACAATCGCAGGAGCGTTTCGCAGGAAGGCCAAGGAGATGCACCCGGATGTGACGGGCATGCAAGGCCACGATGATTTCACGAGACTCCAGGATGCGTATGAGACTCTGACAAATCCGCACAAGCGAGAGAAATATCTTGAACGCCACAGGCTGACGATTGCCTCAAGAAGCCTGATTGAACTCAAGCCGATGGTGCGGGACCTGTTTGATGACATGATCGAATACTTCAAGGACCTGAGTGGTATCAGACGCAAGAATTTTCTCAGTCTTGTCACATCGAGTCGATATCGCGAATACGATAAAGTATTCGATCTTGAAATTCCGCTTGAGTCGACATGCCATAATTGCAAGGGTATCGGTGCGATAGCGTCGTATTCCTGCGACGTGTGTGGAGGTACGGGAATCTTGCAACAAACAAAGAGAGTAAGACTGGAGGTTCCGGGAGGTACCCCGGATGGTATGTTATTCACGAAGGAACTTGATGATTATAAGATCGTATTCAGAGTGACATACGGATAAGATATGCCAAAGGATTACTATAAAATACTCGGGGTTGCTGAGAACGCCACGGATGCTGAACTGAAAAAGGCATACAGAGCGCTTGCCAAAAAGTATCACCCTGACCACAATCAGGGTGACAAGAGTGCCGAGGAGAGGTTCAAGGAAATATCCGAAGCCTATGACGTTCTCTCCGATAAACAGAAACGCGCTCAGTATGACCAGATGCGCAAGTACGGCGCCGGTGGGTTCAGCGGATTCCGTCCCGGCGGACAAGCGGGCGGTGCTCAGGGCTTTAACATGCCGGGTGGAATGAATTTCAGTTTCGAGGATCTCGGAGGGTTCGGATCGCTTGGTGATATATTCTCATCACTGTTTGGCGACAGAGTCAATTTCGGATCACACCGAACACGCAGGAGACCATCGGGACCCCGCAAGGGCAATGACCTGTCCATAAAACTCGACATCAGTTTCGCTGAGATGGCTAACGGAGTGACAAAGACTGTTCGTCTCAGGCGTGATGCGAACTGCGAACGATGTTCCGGAACAGGCGCAGAGCCGGGCGTCGGCAAGACTGTTTGTCCGCAATGCGGCGGAACAGGAATGATTTCACAGACGCAGGGAGCGTTTTCGGTGTCCCGTCCATGCCCGCGATGTCTCGGTAGAGGCGAGATAGTTTCCAAACCCTGCTCAGCATGCGGCGGGACAGGCAGACAGAAAGTATCGCAGAAAATCAAGATCAAGATTCCGACGGGCATTGAGGATGGAGCATCGTTGCGGCTTCGCAACCTCGGACAACCCGGCGTAAATGGCGGCCCGAATGGTGATCTGATTGTGAAAGTGCATGTCAAACCTGATCGTTTTTTCAAACGTGTAGGGAATGACATAATTTGCAGTGTTCCGTTAGCTCTCAAACAGGCTGTCAATGGTACGAAAATTAAAGTGCGAACTGTAAACGGACACGCCCAGCTCAAAATTCCGCCATTGACGACAGACGGTATGAAGTTCAAACTTAAGGGACTCGGAATCGGTAAGGATGGAACGAAAGGCAATCAGTATGTAGTAGTCAAAATCAAATTGCCGGACAATCCAACACCTGAAGAGAAAGAACTGATTGACAAACTGCAATCAACAGAGAAAGTACACTCGTAGATCAAACCCACTTGGGGTTTGACGCATCATATATCAGCGACATAGCGCGCGGGGGCATTCCTGTGGGATAAGATGGCGGGTATCGGTGGAGAGGTTGTCTCAAAAGCTTTGATTTACACAAGTGGAGTTCTTGCTTTGTCGCCCCCGCGAAGGCGGGGGTCCATCTAACATCAATGCATTCAATGGATTCCCGCCTGCGCGGGAATGACGCTACTTATTTCCGTAAACAGAATTACCTGTATTTCACATCTTTTGGGACAGCCTCTGGACATCTGCCCTGCAAGACTCACGCTCCATGTGAGCGTGAGCTACAAAATCCAATCTTTTCATGTGTTTGTAAATCCGCTTTTTGGCTTGCTATGATTACCGGGTTACACGATATTCTAATTAGAAGTATGGTCCCAAAACGAGGGTGAAGCTATGACGAATATCGAGACACTGATTGACAGGCAAATCAGAAAATGGGAAACCGAGAAAAAAGCGCGAAAAGAACGTGAAAAATCTGTACAGAAAGAAATCCTTCCGATTATCACTGTATCCCGCCAGCGTGGTTCGAGCGGGAGTTATCTTGCAAGAAAACTGGCAGAGAAGTACAACTACCAATATGCTCATCGACAGGTAATCGATATAATCTGCCGTGATTCCGGATTCAGACGGCGAGTCATCGAGTCTCTTGATGGCAAGGCTAAATCCCAGATAGAACTGTGGGTCGAGGGGATGCTGCATGACCAGTATGTCGATGCCTCGGACTATTTCAAGTATCTGTATCATACGATAACTGCACTTGCGCAGCATGGTGGCACTGTTCTTGTCGGACGAGGTGGAAATTTCGTGCTGACACTTCAGACTGGATTCCATCTTCGTGTGATTGCGCACGAAAAACGGCGAGTCGAACGGATTATGAAGTTTGCCAATGTCGATGAAAAGACTGCGACTGAAGCAGTCAAAGATTCTGACCGCGAACGGGAGGAATTCATCCGAAGCAATTTCAATAAAGATATAAATGATCCGAACTACTACGATCTTGTGATCAATACAGGTTTCATCGATGTCGAAGATGCTTTGGAAGTGGCGGTCAAAGCAATCGACGCAAAGTTCAAATTGCTCAGACATGGTTAGTAGTAGGTCAAGCGGCCTGTCCGCTTGACATCTCTGACATTGTGGTTGTCAAG
>JAJRZO010000541.1 GCA_024275215.1 Candidatus Zixiibacteriota bacterium
AAAAAGTTAAGTTGCCTCGTAAAGTGCACACGGTAGCTGTGCTGCCGTGTATTTAGTATATTGCATTGCAGATAGTTACAACAGAGAATCCGCAGGGGCACAGCCCCTGCGAGCACTTGAGGTGGGTTTTTCAACAAGCCCGAAGGCGGGAATCTATTGAATGCGTCAGAGTTAAATGGACTCCCGCCTGCGCGGGAGCGACATGGTTGGTTTCCTGATTGAGTCGAACGGTGCTTATGAGACAACCTCAGGATATGCGCTGTGCACGGGACGCCACGAGATTTGAATTGCAGCAACGCAATCGAGGTAATAATGAGAACAGGCAGATGATGTCTGTCACCTGCACAAATCAATAAATACGAGAGGTTAGAATGAAAAAGGATGACGTCATACTTCTGCTGAGAGATATCAAGGTCGAAGTCGAGGGTAAAGAAGTCGTAAAAGGAATCGATCTCGATGTCCGGCGCGGCGAAAAACATGCGATCATGGGGCCGAATGGTTCAGGGAAATCAAGTCTCGCAAATGCGCTCGCAGGGCATCCGTCGTATCGGATTGCATCGGGGCAGGCATTTCTCGCGGGAAAGAGTCTGCTTGAAATGAACGCGACAGAAAGGTCGCTCGCAGGGCTGTTTCTCGCATTCCAGTATCCGCTGGCGATCCCCGGCGTAACAGTCGCCAATTTTCTAAGGCAGGCGGTACAGGCGAGAGCAAACGGCGATGAATCGATCATGCGCGGATTCAGGAAGAGTCTGAAGGAGCATTTCAAACAACTGGAAATCGACGAATCGTTCGCCACGCGATATATCAACGATGGTTTTTCCGGCGGCGAAAAGAAACGGATCGAGATTCTCCAGATGTCGATGCTAAAACCCCTGATGGCTATACTCGACGAAACCGATTCCGGCCTCGACATCGACGCTCTGAGAATCGTCTCCAAAGGTATCAATTCATGCGCAAATGACGACAACGGCATGCTGATTGTCACACACTATCAACGAATCCTCGACTATGTGAAGCCTGATATGGTTCATGTTATGATGAACGGCAGATTCGTCAAGACAGGCGGTCCGGAGCTTGCGCTAAGACTCGAAGATGAAGGTTACGACAGGATCAGAGAGGAAGTCTCCGGGAAGGTTGAGGTATAACATGACAAATACTGCATCTGACGATAAAAACGTCGGGACAATCGGCGACGACTACGCGGTCAAGTATGGTTTCAAAGACCCTGAGGAGTATTTCCACAGGGCGAAGAAAGGGATCGATCACGAAGTTGTCGAGATGATCTCGCAGATGAAAGGCGAACCGGAATGGATGCGAAAGTTTCGGCATGAAGCGCTCGATATTTTCTTTGCGAAGCCGATGCCGAAATGGGGCAACACCGAATTGCTCAATAATATCGATTTCGATGACATCTACTATTATATCAAGCCTCTCGAAAATCAGAAGCGCGACTGGGATGATGTTCCGGATAATATCAAGAACACATTCGACAAACTCGGTATTCCTGATGCGGAACAGAAATTTCTCGCGGGTGTCTCTGCGCAGTACGAATCCGAAGTTGTGTATCATTCGTTCAAGGAAGACCTCGAAAAGCAGGGGATAATCTTCCTCGATATGGATTCCGCGCTCAGAGAACACGAGGAACTGGTCAGGAAATATTTCGCGACAGTGATTCCCATGACAGACAACAAATTTGCAGCGCTCAACTCAGCGGTCTGGTCGGGTGGGTCGTTTATATATGTCCCGCCGGGTGTCGATGTAAAGATTCCATTGCAGGCGTATTTCAGGATCAATGCGGAGAAGATGGGGCAGTTTGAAAGAACACTGATCATCGCCGACAAAGGTTCGCGTGTGCATTATATCGAAGGATGCACCGCGCCTGTTTACACGACCGATTCGCTCCACACGGCAGTGGTCGAACTGGTTGCGCTCGATGATTCATATATTCGCTATACGACAATTCAGAACTGGTCACATAACCTGTATAATCTCGTCACCAAGCGAGCGGTTGCGCACAAGAACACGACTGTCGAATGGGTCGATGGAAACATCGGTTCGAAACTCACGATGAAATATCCGTGTGTATATCTGGTTGGCGAGGGCGCAAAGGCAGAAATTCTGTCGGTTGCGTTTGCCGGTGATGGTCAGCATCAGGATTCGGGCGCGAAGATGATCCATGCCGCTCCGAACACGAGTTCGCGAGTGACATCGAAATCGATCTCACGCGCAGGCGGACGCGCATCGTATCGAGGATTAATCAAAGTGCATAAGAAAGCGATAAATGCGAAAGTCTCGGTCGAGTGCGATGCGCTTCTGCTCGATGGCGCATCGAGAACGGATACATATCCGACTATGGAAATTGACGCCGATCAGGTTCGTGTCGAACACGAGGCACGAGTCAGCAAAGTAGCCGAGGAGCAGCTCTTTTATTTGCAGAGTCGCGGCCTCTCAGAAGATGAAGCAAGATTGATGATTATCAATGGTTTCATCGAACCATTCACGAAGGAACTCCCGATGGAGTACGCGGTCGAACTCAACAGGCTGATCGAACTCGAAATGGAGGGTTCGGTCGGTTGACGCGACAAACGAGGAATTGAAATGAACAATATCATAACATCAGATACAAAGATCGATTTCGAGAAGTTCGGCGAAGCGGGGTGGATCGGCAATCGACGAAGGAAAGCATGGGAATCATACAACGATACTCCGATGCCGGATCGTGTGCAGCATCTCTGGCGCTACACTAAGCCGGAAAACTTTGTGCCGACAGACCCATCAATTGTCATTACAAATGCTGTAAGTGAACCGAAGATCAGTGACTCGCTGCGTGAGCAGGGAGTGATACTGAGCGACCTGCGAACTGCATTGTCAGAGCATGAGAATTTGGTCAAACAATATATAGGCAGGCTCGTGGGCGTCGATTCCGGTAAGTTCGAATCAGCGAATCTCGCGCTGTTCGGTAATGGATACTTTGTCTATGTCCCCGACAATGTGACTGTCGTTGAGCCGATCCTGATC
>JAJRZO010000029.1 GCA_024275215.1 Candidatus Zixiibacteriota bacterium
CGCTACGGGCCCTGAATCTACTGAATCATGTTGGTACGCTTCCTAAAACAATTCGCATCATTGGTTGTGAACCGGAAGAAATGGAGGATCTTCGCATAGAGCTGAGTGATGTTGTCGCCGAAGCAATCGGCGCTGTCAATGACTGCCATTGCGCTGATTACGAATTTGCATGCAAAGCAGGATCAGAGGCGATGTTTGTATGCCTTGGTCTTGTCAAGTCAGGTTATGTCAAATATGGCATGGCTATCGGCGCTGATACAAGTCAGGGCGCACCGGGTGATGCGCTCGAATACTCTGCCGCTGCCGGAGCGGCGGCGTTTGTTATGGGCACTGAGAAAGTGCTTGCCGAATGTCTCTACACACATTCATTCATGTCCGACACTCCCGATTTCTGGCGCAGAGAACATGAACATTATCCGCAACATGGCGGAAGATTCACCGGCGAACCGGCGTATTTCAGAACAATCACCGGAGCATCCAAAGCGATTCTCGAAAAGTCCGGAATGAAGCCGTCAGATTTCCAGTGGGCTGTTTTTCATCAGCCGAACGGCAAATTCCCGATGCGTGTGGGGAAGCGGCTCGGATTTACGAAAGAACAGATTGATACGGGCAGACTCGTGCCGTATCTCGGTAATACATATTCAGGATCATCGCCCATCGGACTGACTGCGGTACTCGATGTCGCCAAACCGGGTGATATGATCTTCATGTGCTCATACGGCTCCGGCGCGGGAGCTGATGCGTTCATCTGGAAAGTCACTGATCGCATCGAAGAAGTTCGCGAACTGGCTCCCCAAACTCGTCCGCAACTCGATGAGCATAAAGTCTATGTAGATTACGGAACCTATGCGAAGTTCCGCAAGAAAATCCTGAAGAATAAGTGATGAGGTGATGAATATGAGAGAAGTTGCCATAATAGGCGTCGGCATGAATAAGTGGGGAGAGCTTTGGGAAAAATCTCTCCGCGATATCTATGTCGAGGCTGCTCTTGCCGCGATCAAAGACGCCGGTGTCGATACAGTCGATGGCATGTATGTCGGCGCAATGACACCGGGACTGTTTGTCGGTCAGGAGCATATAGGATCGTTGTTCGCAGACTATCTGGGAATCAAGAATCTGCCAACCACTCGTGTCGAGTCCGCTTGCGCATCCGGAGGCGTTGCTCTCAAGTCTGCATTTCTTGAGATCGCATCCGGGTTCTCGGATATCGTGATTGCCGGCGGCGTTGAGAAGATGACTGACTGCTCCGGTGATGATGCGACATACGCACTTGCCACCGCCGCAGATCAGGAGTACGAAGCGTTTCATGGCGCCACATTCCCGGGTTTGTATGCGATGATGGCACGTCGACACATGCACGAGTATGGTACCACGCAGGAACAGCTTGCGCATGTAGCAGTCAAGAATCACAAGAACGGATCGAAGAATCCTAACGCTCAGTATCCATTTGAGGTTACAGTCGATGGTGTTCTGAATTCGGTCATGGTTGCCGATCCGCTGCACATTCTGGATTGTTCGCCGATCACTGACGGTGCAGCGTGCGTGGTGATGGCCGATCTGGAAACTGCAAAGAAGATTTGCAAGAAACCGATCGTGAAAGTGCTGGGCTTCGGTCATGCGACAGATGCAATCGCATTGCATTCTCGCAAATCGTTGACGCGACTTGACGCCACGATCCTCGCGGCAGAGCGGGCATACAAGATGGCAGGGAAGAAGCCTGAAGATATCGACTTTGCTGAAGTTCACGATTGTTTCACGATTGCAGAAATCATGGTGATCGAAGACCTCGGCTTTTTCGAAAAAGGTAAAGGCGGTACAGGAGCGGAATCAGGCGAGACTCACATCGGCGGAAGAATTCCTATCAACCCATCCGGCGGTTTGAAATCAAAAGGCCATCCGGTCGGCGCAACCGGAGTCGCACAGGCTATCGAAGTAACAAAGCAGCTTCGCGGTGAGGCCGGTGATCGCCAGATCAAAGGCGCAAAGACAGCTCTGACTCAGAATATGGGCGGATCGGGCGGTTCGACCGTCGTTCACATAATGGAGGTGCTCTGATGTTTCCGGGAAGAACATGGAGAGAATATCCGCAGAGATACAGGCTCGAAGCGGTCAAGTGCAGTAAATCCGGCTCGGTCTATTTTCCTCCGAGGCTTGTGACTCCGGGCACGCTCGACTCAGACTGTCTCGAACCATACACGTTACCTGATGATGGGACGATATACACATTCACAGTGATCGAAGTCCCGCCGAATCAGTTCAAGGACGAGGCGCCGTATGTAGTAGGAATCATCGAACTCTCGGATGGAACAAAAATCACTTGTCAGGTAACCGATTGTGATCCGTCAAAGCTCGAAATCGGTCAGAAAGTGAAGATAGAATTCCGTCGCATTCAGACTGACGGAGAGCATGGCGTGTTGTCTTATGGATACAAGGCCGTCCCAGCTCTCAAGGGTGTGACGACGGTGTAATAATATGTATCGTATCGAATCAAAGATCGACACGAATTCACCTGAGTTCAAAGCGAACAGAGAAGAGTTTCTCAAACTCTCGTCGCAGTTGCGCGAACGCCTTTCTACTATCAAGAAGGGCGGTCCTGAATATATGGTCGAGCGGCATCACAAGCGCGGTAAGCTGACTGCGCGTGAGCGGCTCGATCTTCTTTTCGACAAGAATACGCCGTTCGTGGAACTATCGCCGCTGGCTGCCTGGGATGAATACGACAATCAGGCTCCCTCGGCAGGTATGGTCACTGGTGTCGGTGTTGTGCATGGACGGGAAGTGCTTGTTGTCGCCAACGACGCTACGGTGAAAGGTGGAACATATTACCCGCTCACGATCAAGAAGCATGTTCGCGCTCAACAGATCGCGCTCGAAAACCGTTTGCCGTGTATCTATCTTGTCGATTCGGGCGGAATATTTCTGCCGCATCAGTCCGGGACATTTCCGGATCAGGATCATTTTGGACGGATTTTCTACAATCAGGCGCGCTTATCAGCACTTGGTATCCCACAAATCGCAATAGTCATGGGATCATGCACAGCAGGCGGCGCATACGTGCCTGCGATGTCAGACGAAGCGGTTATTGTGAAGAATCAGGGGACAATCTTCATCGGCGGTCCGCCGCTTGTGAAGGCGGCTACTGGTGAGACTGTAACCGACGAAGACCTTGGTGGTGCGGATGTTCATTGCAGGATTTCCGGTGTCGCGGATCATTACGCCCGCGATGACAAGCATGCAATAGCGATTGCGAGAAATATCGTCGAATGTCTCGAAAGACCCCGGAAGTTTCCGCTCGATATTACAACTCCGGAAGATCCGTATTATGATCCGGAAGAATTGTACGGTGTCGTGCCGGTAGATTTGAAGCGGCAGTATGATATTCGTGAATTGATTGCTCGAATTGTCGATGGATCGCGATTTCAGGAGTTCAAGGAACTTTATGGTATAACGCTTGTCTGTGGCTTTGCGCGTATTATGGGATATCCTGTCGGTATCCTCGGTAACAATGGCGTGCTGTTTTCGGAGAGTTCCGTTAAGGGTGCGCATTTTATTGAATTGTGTACTGAAAGAAAGATACCGTTACTTTTCTTGCAAAACATAACCGGCTTCATTGTCGGTAAACAATATGAACATGGCGGCATCGCGAAAGACGGCGCAAAGCTTGTTCATGCTGTAGCGAATGCTGATGTCCCTAAGTTCACTGTGGTTGTCGGCGGATCGTATGGCGCTGGCAATTATGCTATGTGCGGACGCGGATATTTCCCGAGGTTTCTCTGGATGTGGCCGAACTCGAAGATATGTGTCATGGGTGGCGAGCAGGCAGCCGGCGTTCTTCTTACAGTGAAAATGCGTCAGTTGAAAAAAAAGGGCATCGAGATGACGCCTGAGGAACAGGAAGAATTTATGAAGCCGACTGTTGAGAAATATGAGAGAGAATCATCGCCATATTACTCGACATCACATATATGGGACGATGGGATTATTGATCCGGTCGACACGAGGACTCTTCTCGGCCTGGGAATATCAATGTCTCTTAATCAACCGATTCCGGATCAGCGATACGGTATCTTCAGAATGTAGGACAAGTTTATGGATTACGAAACTCTGAGCTATCACCGCAAGACGAAACTCGGCGAGATAGTATTTTCTCGACCCGAAATTCACAATGCGTTCAATTCGAGAATGATCGAAGAGCTGTATGATGTCTTCGAGCGAATTCACAAGGATCGTTCAATTCGAGTCGTTGTCCTGACAGGCGAGGGGAAATCATTCTGCGCCGGCGCTGATCTCAACTGGATGCGCGCTGTGCAGGACTATAATTACGAGAAGAATTTCTCTGAATCCATGCAACTCGCTGACGTATTTCACAAGATTTATACGTGTCCAAAGCCCGTCATAGGTAAGATAAATGGAGCCGCTATTGGAGGGGGTACAGGATTTGTCGCGGTTTGTGATATTGCGATTGCTTCATCAGAAGCGATATTTTCATTCTCAGAGGTCAAGATCGGTGTAGTGCCTGCGTGTATCTCCCCTTATGTGGTGAAGCGAGTAGGCGAAGGGAGAGCGCGGGAATTCTTCCTTACAGGCGAGAGAATCAGCGCGGAACGAGCGTATGAAACAGGACTTGTCAACAGAGTTGTGCCCCCTGAAGACCTTGATGATGAAGTCGATACGATGGTCAGACAGCTCTTGTCATCCGGGCCGGAAGCAATAATGCGCTGCAAAGAATTGCTTGCGGATATCGCTGACAAGGACATGCAGGACGCGAAGGTTTATACTGCGAAATTCATCGCGAATCTTCGGAAATCGGATGAAGGACAGGAAGGTATGGACGCGTTCTTGAACAAACGCAAGCCGAACTGGGTGACAGACTGATTCTATCCTAAGTGACACAATGGATCAAATGTTCAACAAGATATTGATTGCGAACAGGGGCGAGATTGCATGCCGAATCATCCATGCTTGCCGTGAGCTTGGAGTACCGTCGGCGGTCGTGTACTCAGAGGCTGACGCGAAATCGCTTCATGTCCTGATGGCTGACGAAGCCGTATGTATCGGTCCGCCGTCACCGCTCGAAAGCTATCTGGCTATGGACAAGATCATCGCGGCGGCTAAGGAAGTCGACTGTGGTGCCATTCATCCCGGCTATGGATTACTTGCCGAGAATGATCAGTTCGCGCAGATGTGCGCTGACAATGGGAAGATCTTTATCGGATCGAGTCCCGAATCGATCCGTGTGATGGGTAACAAGGTTGAAGCTCGCCAGATGATGATCGATGCCGGAGTTCCTGTCATTCCGGGAATGCAGGCATCCGCAACTGATGTGTCTCTGTTCAAGAGAGAAGCGGAAAAAGTCGGATATCCAGTTCTGCTGAAAGCCGCCGCAGGTGGTGGAGGCAAAGGAATGCGTGTTGTTGAGAAGCCTGATGATCTCGCGGCTGCTCTTGAAGGCGCTCAGAGGGAAGCGAAGTCCGCTTTCGGTGATGATTCCGTTTATCTTGAAAAGTTTATAGAAAATCCTCGTCATATTGAATTTCAGGTCTTTGGCGATCATCATGGGAATGCTATCCATCTGTTCGAGAGAGAATGTTCGATACAGCGACGGCATCAAAAAATCATCGAAGAAACACCTTCGGTTGCACTGACTCCTGAAATCCGCAACAGAATGGGTGAGGCGGCAGTGAAAGTC